>QGUX01000391.1 GCA_003242275.1 Pseudomonadota bacterium
CCTCGTAACGGTCGGACTTGACGATTCGGTCCAGCGCCACCAGCGTGGCCAGCAGCGGCTCCACGCGCTTGAGCGGCCAGGAATTGGGGCCGTCGGAGAGCGCACGGTCGGGATCGGGATGGGTTTCCATGAACAGGCCGGCGATGCCGGCGGCCACCGCGGCGCGCGCCAGCGGTGGCACGAACTCGCGCTGCCCGCCCGAGGCGCCGCCACGCCCCCCCGGCAGCTGCACCGAGTGCGTGACGTCGAACACCACGGGGCAGCCGGTGGCGCGCAGCACCGGGATGGCGCGCATGTCGGCGACCAGGTTGTTGTAGCCGAAGGTGAAGCCGCGTTCGCACACCAGGATGGCGTCGTTGCCGGCCGCCCGCGCCTTCCCGACCACGTTGCCCATCTCCCAGGGCGAGAGGAACTGGCCCTTCTTGATGTTCACCGGCCGGCCGGCGCGGGCCACGCGCTGGATGAAATCCGTCTGGCGGCACAGGAAGGCCGGGGTCTGCAGCACGTCGACCACGGCGGCCACCTCGTCCACCGGCGTGTCCTCGTGCACGTCGGTGAGCACCGGCAGGCCGAATTTCGCGCGCACGCCCTCGAGGATGGCCAGGCCCTTCCCGAGCCCGGGACCGCGGAAGCTTCCCAGGGAGGAGCGGTTGGCCTTGTCGAAGGAGGCCTTGAACACCAGCGGCACGCCCAGCGGGGAGGTCACCTCGCGCAGGCGGCCGGCCACCTCCTCGACCAGGGCGGCACTCTCGATGACGCAGGGACCGGCGATCAGGAACAGCGGCCGGTCATTGCCGACCTCGGCCCCGCCCAGTTTCATGCCTGGGCGGCCGCCGGCAGCTGCGCCGCGCGGTAGGCGCGCGCCGCCTTCACGAAGCCCGTGAACAGCGGGTGCCCGTCACGCGGGTTGGAAGTGAACTCCGGGTGGAACTGCGTGGCCACGAACCAGGGATGCTCGGGCAGCTCGATGATCTCCACCAGCCCGTCGGGCGAGAAGCCGGAGAAGCGCATGCCGGCCTTGCGGTAGGCCTCGAGGTAGTTGTTGTTGAACTCGTAGCGGTGGCGGTGGCGCTCGCGGATCATCTCCGCGCCGTACAGGCTTCGGGCCAGCGAACCTTCCGACAGCTCGATGTCCTGCGCCCCCAGCCGCATGGTGCCGCCCATGTCGGACTTCTCGGTGCGCTGCTGCACGCCGCGCATCGCGTCCTGCCATTCGGTGATCATCGCGATCACCGGGTGCGCGGTGCCGCGCTCGAACTCGGTGCTGTGCGCGCCGGACAGGCCCATCACGTTGCGCCCGAACTCGATGGCCGCCACCTGCATGCCCAGGCAGATGCCCAGGTACGGAATGCGCTTCTCGCGCGCGTAGCGCACGGCGGCGATCTTGCCTTCCACGCCGCGTTCGCCGAAGCCGCCCGGCACCAGAATGGCATCCGCGCCCTCCAGGCACTCCACGCCGCGCAGCTCCACGTCGGTGGACTCCACGTAGCGCACGTTGACGCGGGTGCGGGTCTTGATGCCGCCGTGGGAGAGCGCCTCGTTCAGCGAGATGTAGGCGTCGCGCATCTGCACGTACTTGCCCACCATGGCGATCTCGACCGTGGTCTCGGGATGGGCGCGGGCGTACACCACCTGGTCCCAGGCCGACAGGTCCGCCGGCGACACGTTCAGGCCCAGACGCTGCACCACGAACTCGTCCAGCCCCTGCTCGTGCAGCAGGCGCGGGATCTTGTAGATGTCGTCGGCGTCCACCGAGCTGAACACCGCGCGTTCCTCGACGTTGGTGAACAGCG
>QGUX01000003.1 GCA_003242275.1 Pseudomonadota bacterium
AAGACCGAGACGGCGTCCTCGCCGGAGGCCGCCACATACACGTACTTTCCATCGGGCGAAACGATGACCTCGAAGGGCTGATTCAACCTGGGACCCTCCCCCTCCGGTCCACTCTGGAGGTGCCCCTTGTAGGTGAGCTCGCCGGTCCCGGAATCCCGCTGGAACCATGCCACCGCATTGTCGTTGTAACCGGTGACATACACGTGCCGGCCGTCCGGAGAAACCGCGACGCCGCGGGCCGTATCCAGACCTTCCACACCGTTCTTGCCATCCTGGTGAACGCCCACGTAGTCGAGCGAACCGAGGCCGTCGTCCGAGCTCATCGCGAGCTCCGGGTCGTCATTCACCGAGCGGACCTTGATCCGGAAGGCGGCCTCCTCGCTGGTATCCACGCCGCCGTTGTCGGTGCCGCCCTCGTCCTGCACGCAGTAGAGGAAGCTGATCGAACCGTGGAAGTCCTTGTCCGCCTCGAATGTCAGCCGACCGCACTCCAGATCCTCGCGGGTCACCGAGAACCCGCAGTCGATCTGCTCCTGGGTCACTTCCACGCCATTGAAGTACAGCTTGCCGTTCTCCGGCAGGCCGGTGATGTGCACGGCCTCCAGCCTATCGCCCTCCGCGTCGCGGAAGCGGAAGTCCGACACCTTGAAGGTGTAGCACTCGTCCTCGTCAATGCGGATCGAGTTGTGCCGCACCTCCGGCGCGTCGTTCACGGGCGTGATGTTGACGGTGACCTCGACCGTGGCGTGCTTCTCGCCGCCCTTGCCCTGCTCGCCGTGCCAGCGGGCGTTACCGTCCGAGACCCGGATTTCGAGCGTGACGCTCTCTTCCGGATCGTCCGAGCGGGTGCTGTAGGTCACCAGCCGCAGGACGTGATTGACGTCCTCGGTGGTCGGAACGGCAGAGCCCTCGCCGTCCTCGCTGGAGAAGGTGATGACCAGCCTGCCGGACTTCGTCGAGTAGTGGCCGATGACGCTGGAGACATCGCCCACCGTCTTGATGATCTGGCCGTCGCAGAAGGTCAGGCCGTGATCGGCGTCATCATCGAAGCCGAACTGGTCCTCCGACCCGCCGTGGTGGCGTCCGCGGCCGGAGTGACCCCAGCCATGGCCATGCCCATGACCGTGACCGTGCTCCTCCTTGCGGCCGATGGTGATCGAGGCACCGGACCAGTCACCCAGGCCGCCGTTGAGGGCATCGAGGTCGACGTCGGAGAGTTGGGCGTCGGGTGCGATCCGAACCGCTTCGCCGCCTTCCACATGCTCGACGGGGGCCGGCGACAGGCTGAGCTCCGGCGCATCATTCACCGCCGCCACCTTGACCGTCATGGTCGCCACGTCGCTGGTGTCCTCACCGCCGCGATCGGTGCCGCCGTCATCCTGGATGCGGTACTGGAAGGTCACCGTGCCGTTGAAGTTCTCGTTCGGCCGGAACTCCAGCCGCCCGCAGATCAGGTCTTCACGGGTCACGGAGAATCCGTAGTTGATCTGGTCCTGCGTCACCTCGCAGCCGTCGTAGAACAGGCGCCCCTGGGTCTCCGCGTCCGGCAGGGATACGATGATCACCGACGCCAGCTCGTCGCCCTCCGCGTCGCGGAAGCGGAAGTCACCGGGACCGAAGGTGTGGCCCTCGTCCTCGGCAATGCGCACCACGTTGTGGCGGGCCTCGGGCGCGTCGTTGATGGGAGTGATCTGTACCGTCAGCGTGCCGTGGTCGATGCCGCGCAGCATGCCCTGCTCGCCATGCCAGCCGTTGCCGTCGTCGAGCCGGTAGTGCAGCTCCACGCTCTCGCCCGGGTCGTGCGAGGTATTGCGGTAGGTGATGTGCTGCAGGATGTAGTTGACGTCGGCGGTCGTGACCGGGCACTCGCCGTCCGGCGAACCGAAGGTCACGACCAGCTGGCCCTTGTGCTGCGTGAACTGCGCGATCTGCTGGCCGTCCTTGATCAGCTTGCCCTCGTCGTTCAGCCAGTAGCCGTCGCCTTCCTGGAAGCCGAACTCGTCGGGCGAGCGGCCGTGGTGGCCCCCGCCGTGCTTGCGGCCGATGGTGAGTGAGGCGCCGGTCCAGTCGCCTTCGCCGTCGTTCCGCGCTCCAAGCTCCACGTCCGATACCGTCGCGGTCGGCGCGATCAGCACCGGATCGCCATGTTCGATGAAGTTCGGGGCGAACGGCTCGAGCCGTCGCGCGAAGATGCCGGTCTCGGAACCGTCCTCACCCCAGGACTGCCAGGCCACGATGATGCTGCCGTCCTCGAGCACGGCCACCGCGGGGTCGCTCTGTTCGTGAAGGACCGTGTCGTTGATCCGGACGGATTCGCCCAGCTTCTGGCCGTCCACGCCGAAGCGCTGCGCGAACACGTCCCAGGAGGAGTTGACGCTGCCCCAGGAGGTCCAGGTGACCAGGAAGCCGCCGGTCGGGATGGCCACCACCGCGGGGCTGAACTGGTCGACCTCGGTGACGTTGCTGACCAGGACCTGCCCCCCCACGGCGCAGCCGTCGGCATCGTAACGCTGCACGAACACGCCCAGCCCGGAGTCATCCGTGCCGAACCACGAAATCACGTAGCCACCGTCGTTGAGCGCCGCGATGGCGGGCGGAACCTGGGCCGTCGGGAGCAACGCGGTGCTGTTCACCTGCACGGCCTCCTCGTCGAGGGGTGCGCCGTCGGCGGCGAAGCGTTGCGCGAAGAGGCTGCGTTTGCCCTGGTTGTCGACGCTGGTCCAGGTCACGACAAAGGAGCCATCGGCCAGGGCAACGACTCGGGGGTCTTCCTGGGCGAATGCCTGGGTGCTGATCTGCATGGGAACCGGCGCGCTGTCGGCGATCAGCAGCGCGTGGATGTCGTATCCGGTGCCCGGCACGTCGGCCGTCCACACCACCAGCGCTTGGCCCCGGCCGTTCAACGCCGCGTCGGCAAAGGCGCTGTCGACGTCCTCGCTGCCCGGAATCTGGAGCACCGCGCCCTCTTCGCCATGGGCACCGTACATGCGCATGAAGAGCTCGGACTTGTCGTCTTCGCCCAGGCTGCTCCACAGGACCACGAAACTTTCCGCCCCGCTCGATGGTGGCGCTGCCCGGACCACCGGCGCGACCTGGTCACCCGCTTCGCCCTCGTTGATCTGGAACTCGGGGCCGACCTTCCTCCCCTCGGCGTCATAGCGCTGCCCGAAGATGCCGAAGCTGCCGCCACCATCTTCCTCCTGGCCCTTCGACATCCACACGATCACGTAGCCGCCGTCCGGCAGGGCCGCGATGCTGGGATTCTCCTGCTTGCCCTGGGTGTACGTGTTGACCTGGTACGGGTTGCCGGAGAACTGCGGCGAGAGGTCATCCCCGTACTCGCGAATCGACACCTCCGGGGTATCGTTCACGGCACGCACCTTGATGGTGAGCGTGGCGCTCCCGGCGCTGGTGTTCTCGCCGCCGAGCTCGGTGTCGCCAGCGTCCTTCACCTTGTATTCGAAGGTGACGGGGCCGTTGAAGTCTCCCTTCGGCTGGAACACCAGCAGGCCCTGGGCGAGCTGCTCCGCGGTGACCAGGATGCCTTCCTCGCCCACGCCGCGGTCGGACAGGTCCTCGCCATCGAGGAACAGCCAGCCACGGGTCACGTCCGGCAGCGAAGTGATGATGATGGCGTCGAGGTCGTCGCCGTCCGCATCGGTGAACCTGAAGTCCTCGGGGCCGAAGGTGTAATTCCTGTCCTCGTACGCCTTGACGGTGCTGTCCTCGGCCTCCGGCGCATCGCTGATGGGAGCAACGGTGATGCTGAACTCTCCCGCGGTGACACTCACGTTGGCGTCGTCCGCGCCGGTGTCCTGCACCTTGTAGCTGAAGCTCACCGTGCCGGTGAAGTCCTCGTCCGGCACGAACTCCAGGTTCGGAATGTCCTCGACGTCGATCTGGAAGCCGCCCTCCGCGAGGTGAACGCTGGTCAGGTCCTCGCCGTCAAAGCGCAGCGTGCCGTTGTCCGGCAGCGAGGTGATGATCACGGCGGCCAGCTCGTCGCCGTCGACGTCGGTGAAGCCGAAGTCCGACGCCGAGAAGGTGTACTGGCCGTCCTCGGCGACCTGGGCCTCGCCGGTGGTCGCCTCCGGTGCGTCGCTGACGGGGTTGACCTTGATGCTGAACTCGCCTGCGGCGGTGCTCACGTTGGCGCCTTCCGCGCCGGCGTCCTGCACCTTGTACCCGAAGCTCACCGTGCCGTTGAAATCCGCATCCGGCACGAACACCAGGTTCGGGAGGTCGTCGGCATCGACCTGGAACCCACCCTCGCCAAGGTGGCCACTGGTCAGATCCTCGCCGTTGTAGCGCAGCGTGCCATTCTCGGGCAGGGAGGTGATGATGACCGCCGCCAGCTCGTCGCCGTCGACGTCGGTGAAGCCGAAGTCCGAAGCCTCGAAGGTGTACTGGCCGTCCTCGTCGATCTCGGCCTCGCCGGTGGTTGCCTCCGGCGCGTCGCTGACGGGATCGACTGTAATGGTGAAATCGCCCGCCGCGGCGCTCACGTGGGTGCCGTCGGGACCGGTGTCCTCCACCTTGTAGCCGAAGCTCACCGAGCCGTTGAAGTCGGGAGCGGGCTTGAACACGAGGTCACCGAGGTCATCGACCGCGATGCGCAGGCCGCCATCGGCGAGGTCATCGCTGGTCAGGGTCGAGCCCTTGTAGCTCAGTTCGCCACTCTCCGGCAGGCTGGTGATGATGACCGCCGCCAGGTCGTCACCGTCCACGTCGGTGAAGCCGAAGTCGGCGGCGGAGAACGCATGGCTGCCATCCTCGTCCACCGTCAAGGCACCGCCGGTGGCCTTCGGCGCGTCGGCGACCGCATTGACGGTCATGCTGAACTCGCCTGCCGTGGCACTCACGTTGGCGCCGTCCGCGCCGGCGTCCTCCACCTTGTAGCCGAAGGTCGTCGTGCCGTTGAAGTCGGGCGCGGGCTCGAACACCAGATCACCGAGGTCCTCGGCCCCGATGCGATAGCCGCCGCCCGCAAGGTCGTCGCTGGTCAGCGCCTGGCCCTTGTAGACCAGGCGCCCGTTCTCGGGCAGCGTGGTGATGATCACCGCGGCCAGTTCGTCATCATCCTCGTCGGTGAAGCCGAAGTCGGCGGCCGCGAAGGCGTACTGGCCGTCCTCGTCCACCTCGGCCGTGCCGGCGGTGGCGACCGGCGCGTCGCTCACGGGATTGACGGTGATCTGCACCGTGGCGACTTCGCTCACATTCTGGATACCGTGGCCGGTGTCCTTTACCTTGTATTCGAAGCTTGCCGCGCCACTGAAGTTCTCGTCCGGCACGAACACCAGGTTCGCGAGATCCTCGACTGCGATCTCCAGGCCGTCCGTCCCGAGGTCGCTGCTGGTCAGGTCCTCGCCGTTGTAGCGGAGCTTGCCGTCGCCCGGCAGGGACATGATGAGCACCGCGTCCAGGTCGTCACCGTCCACGTCGGTGAAGCCGAAGTCGGCGGCCTGGAAGGTGTACTGGCCGTCCTCGTCCACCTCGACCTCGCCGCCGGTGGCCACCGGGGCGTCGCTGACGGAGTGGACGGCGATGGAACGCTTGATCTCGCCGCTGAGGTTCAGGCCCTCCGCGCCACTGTCCTCCACCTTGTAGCTGAGCTTGATCGTGCCGTGGAAGTTCTCGCGCGGTTTCAGCACGAGGTTGCCCAATTCGTCGACCGGGATGCGGAAGCCGCCGCCGGCCAGGTCCTCCTCGGTCAGCGCGGTGCCATTGAAGATCAGCTCACTGTCGTCCGGCAGCGCGGTGATGATCACGGCCGTGAACTCGTCGCCGTCGATGTCCGAGAACCCGAAATCGTCGGCGGAGAAGGTGAGCTCGCCGTCCTCCTTGAGGGACAGGGTCGCGAGCGTGCTCTGCGGCGGATCGCTGACGGGGTTGACCGTGATGCTGAATTCGGCCGCCGTGGCGCTCACGTTGGCGCCGTCCGCGCCGGCGTCCTGCACCTTGTAGCCGAAGCTCACCGTGCCGTTGAAGTCCTCGTCGGGCACGAACACCAGCTTCGACAGGTCGCCGGTTGCGATGCTGAAGCCGCCGTCGGCGAGGTCGTCGCTTTTCAGGGTCTTGCCGTTGTAGCGCAGCCTGCCGTTCTCGGGCAGGGAGGTGATGATGACCGCCGCCAGCTCGTCGCCGTCGACGTCGGTGAAGCCGAAGTCCGAGACCGCGAAGGTGTACTGGTCGTCCTCATCCACCTCGGCCTCGCCACCGGTCGCCTCCGGCGCATCGCTCGCATCCGCGACATGGACCTGGAGGGTGGCCTCGTCGCTGATGTTGACACCCTCCGGACCACTGTCCTGCACCTTGTAGCCAAAGCTCACCGTGCCGTTGAAGTCCTCGTCGGGCACGAACACCAGCTTCGACAGGTCCTCGACCGCGATGCTGAAGCCACCGTCCGCGAGGTCGTCGCTGGTCAGGTCCTCGCCGTCGTAGACCAGGCGGCCGTTGCCGGGCAGCGAAGTGATGATCACCGCCTCGAAGGCGTCGTCATCGACGTCCGAGAAGCCGAAATCGGAGGCCTGGAAGGTGTACTCGCCATCCTCCTCCACTTCGACCATGCCACCGCCAGCCACCGGTGCGTCGCTGACTGCCGCCACGTTGACCTGGAGGGTGGCCTCCTCGCTGACGTTGGCACCGTCCGGACCACTGTCCTGCACCTTGTAGCCGAAGCTCACCGTGCCGTTGAAGTCCGCATCCGGCACGAACACCAGCTTCGAGAGGTCCGCGGCCGCGATGCTGAAGCCACCGTCCGCGAGATCGTCGCTGGTCAGGTCCTCGCCGTCGTAGACCAGGCGGCCGTTGCCGGGCAGCGAAGTGATGATCACCGCCGCCAGGTCATCACCGTCCACGTCGGTGAAGCCGAAGTCGGAAGCCTGGAAGGTGTACTCGCCATCCTCCTCCACTTCGACCATGTCACCGCTGGCCACTGGTGCGTCGCTGACTGCCGCCACGTTGACCTGGAGGGTGGCCTCCTCGCTGACGTTGGCACCGTCCGGACCACTGTCCTGCACCTTGTAGCCGAAGCTCACCGTGCCGTTGAAGTCCGCATCCGGCACGTACACCAGCTTCGAGAGGTCCGCGGCCGCGATGCTGAAGCCACCGTCCGCGAGATCGTCGCTGGTCAGGTCCTCGCCGTCGTAGGCCAGGCGGCCGTTGCCAGGCAGCGAAGTGATGATCACCGCCGCCAGGTCATCACCGTCCACGTCGGTGAAGCCGAAGTCGGCGGCGGAGAACGCATGGCTGCCATCCTCGTCCAGCGCCACGGCGCCGCCGGTGGCCTCCGGCGCATCGCTGACGGGCGCCACGTCGATGGTCAACGTGTGGACGGCCGAGAGGTTCTCCCCGCCATGGGCGGTGCCGCCGTCGTCGCGTACCTGGAACTGGAAGCTGGCATGGCCCTCGCCATTGCCATTGGCATCGGGAACGTAGCGCAGACGGCCACTGGCGATGTCCGCTGCGCTGACGAAGAAGTCACCCTCCAGGTCTGCGGCCTCGATGGCGTCCTCGCCCAGGTACAGCGTGCCATTCTGCGGCAGCGACACGATGCGGATGGCATCGAGCTCGTTGGCACCGGCGGCATAGTGGACGTCATCCGGATCAGAGAACGGGAAGTCCTCCAGCGAGAAGACGTACACCTCGTCTTCCACGGCCTGCACGGCCGCGTCGGCCGAGGCCGGCGCGTCGTTGACCGGCTTGACCGGGATGGACAGCTTCGGTGGCGTGTCGGTGATGCCCAGGCCGACGTAGTGCACGGCGACCTCGGCGCCCAGCGTGCCGTTGAAGTCCGGCGGAAGCTGGAATAACACCTTGTCGAGGTCGGCATAGGCCAGCGTGTAGCGCCCGTCCTCGTCCGGCGTGAGCGTCTGCACCACGACCTGGCCGTCCTGGCCACGGACCTCCATCTGCACCACGACATTCTTCACGTCGAAGCGCACGGTGACGGTGTCGATGGTGTCGGGAGCGCCCTGGAAGAACTTCAGCTCCGGGTTCAGCGCCATCACGTAGCGGCCGCCCTCGTAGCGGTCGGCGAAGCTGATTGTCAGGCCGGCGTTGGCGCCGATGACTTCCTCCAGGTTGCCGCTGTTGATCGCCGACACCGCATCCGCGTGGTCGGGATCGGACGAGAACGAGATGTCGCGTTCGTACTGTTCGCTGGCGTGCGCGGCTGCGCCGATGCTGGTGAGCAGGTCCTGGAAGGCCGAGAAGGCATAGCGCGTGGCCTGCAGCGCCTCCTCGCCGAGGCCGGAGTTTTCCGCCAGCGTGTCGTTCACGGTGGCAATGGCGCCCGCCAGGGCGGCGAGGTCACCGGGCTCGGAGGCGCCCACGCCGGTATCGGCGAAGGCGGCCTCGAGCACGGCCTGCACGTCGTCCGCGTCGGTGAGGTCGAGCGAGCCGGAATCCAGCGCCACGCGCGCGATCGCGCTGATGGCCGCATTGGCCGCGTCGAGGTCGCCGGCCGCGCCGGCGCCCGAGAGGATGGACTGGATCGCGCTGATGGTGTTCAGCACCGCCTCGGCCTGGTCCTCGATGGGGCCTCCACCCGCGTCGATGTTGGCCACCGCGTCGAAGGTGAGCAGGTCGGTGCCGGCGGGCAGCGTCAGCCCCAGGGCCTGGGCCAGCCGCGCCTGCGCCTCGCCGGCGGAAAGCCCTTGCTCCTGCTTCATCATCTCGTCGATCAGCGTGGTCAGCGGCGTGATGACGGTCGAGCCCGCCGGCGCCCTGAGGACCAGTCCCTCGAACGGCGAATTGGTGAGCGTGTCCACGCCGCCGTAGGCCAGCAGCGAAGCGCCGGTCGCATTCGTCTGGAAGGTGAAGCGGCCCTGCTCGTCGGTGTACACCGGCTCGCCGTCGGGCTGTCCGTCGCCGTCAATGTCCAGGTACACGGCCGCGCCGTGCACGTAACCCTTGACCACCTGGCCGGAGATGGTGTGGATCTCCGGCGCTTCGTCGTCGTTGCCGTCCTGGGCGATGAAGATGCCGATGCCCACGGCGCTGACGCCCAGCATCAGCCAGAGGCCTGCATCATCGTCATCGTCCTGTGCCGCATCCTCCGGGGCGGCGGAGGCAGTGCCCGCGGACGCCGCGCTGGCGGCGTCCCCCTCCGTTGCGGATGGCGCGGCCATCGCAACCGCCTCGCCCTCGCCGGCCATCGCATCGGCGCTGCCGCCCTCGCCCTTGCCCTCGGCCGCCGCCTCCGCGGCGGCGGTGAGTTCCTGCACCTCATTGCTGCCCTGCCCGGCTTCAGGCTCCGCGACACGCATGCGGGGAACGCGCGCGCCACCGATCTGGCCCAGCGCGACGCGCACCTGCCCTGCGGCCAGTTCCGCCTCGGTCAGCAGGTGCTCCAGCAGCACCGTCCCGCCGGACATCAGCGCGATGCGGTCGCCGGCCTGCAGCGCCGTTGCCGCCGGACGGGCGGCGGAACCGTCGGCCGCGTCGTCGCCGCGGCGCGCGTCGGCATCGCGCTCGCGAGCCATCGCGCCACCGAGCAGCGCCAGGGACAGGGGCAGCGTGAGGCCGGCGCCCTCGCGGCGCGAGAGCTTCCTCACCAGCCATTGCAGCCTCGACACGCCGGCGGTTTCAAGGTTGGCAACGGCGCGCTGTTCGGTTCCACGGATACGCATGATTGGCCTCGGATGTTCTGGTCGTTCGTTGTCGATGGCCCCTTGC
This sequence comes from Pseudomonadota bacterium, assembly GCA_003242275.1. The sequence goes on from QGUX01000003.1 coordinate 9,679, forward strand.
CATCGGTTCCTGTGGTGCATGAATGATGACCATCCACGGCCTGCTGCCGGATGCAGATGAATCCAGATTGAACGCTTCTGGACTGCGAGATCAGACGTTCACACCAGGCCGGAGCCGATGGCTTACCGGTGCCGCGGAGTCGCGGCTGCGCCTGCAGTTGCGCTGCGTCGTCGACGCAGCAGGCGTGCGGGCAGGGAACCATCATCCCGGGCGCCCCGCCCGCCGACGGCCTCGTCCCCGGTGAGGCGAGGACGGACCGGCGGCGGGCAGGTGCCGGTCTTGCAGGTACGTGCACGGCCGCGACGTCGCGGCGGCACGGTGTCAGTGGCTCGTTTCGCGAAGCGCCTTGCTGGCCACCTTGGTGACGGGCCTGACGAGGTAGTCCATGACGGTGCGGCGGCCGGTGATGATGTCCACCTCGGCCTTCATGCCCGGCAGGATGGTGAGCTCGCGGCCGTCCTTCTTCAGCTGCGCGCTGCCGGTCTTCACCGTGATCACGTAGACGTCCGCGCTGCCGCCCATCGCATCCGGCCGGCCCTGGGTCTCGGGATTGGGAATCGCGTCGGCGCTGACCTTGAGGATGGTGCCCTCGAGGCTGCCGTAGCGCGTGGCGTCGTAGGCGGTCACCTTGACCAGCGCCTTCTGCCCTTCGTGGACGAAGGCGATGTCCGACGGTTTCACATAAGCCTCGACGATCAGGGAGTCCTCCACCGGCACCACCTCCACCAGGGTTTCGCCCGGCTGGGCCACTGCGCCGACGGTCTTGACGTTGAGGCGATTGACGATGCCGGCCACCGGCGCGACCAGCGTGGCACGCTCCACGCGGTCCTTCAGTCCGTCGAGCTGCGCGGTGAGTTCGGCCACGCGGCTGCGCGCCTGGGCCAGCTCGGCCAGCGCCGAGCTGCGGAAGGCCATGACGGTGGTGTCGACCCGCTCGCGCACTTCCTGCAGCGCGGCGGTCAGCCGCGCGATCTCCGAGCGCGTCACCGCCAGCTTGTTCTCCAGTTCGTTGACGCGGGTGTTCTCGCCGATGAGGCTCAGTTCGGCCTCGAGCCCGCGGCTCACCAGCCGCTGGATGACGTCACGGCTCTCCCGCGCGAGCGTGAGGGCCCGCTGCGTGCCGTCCAGGTTCGCCTCGGCCGCGGCCAGCTCCTGCTGCTTCTGCGCGAGCTGCTCGCGCAGCGTGCCGAGCTGCGTGCGCAGCTCGTTCTGCCGCCCGATGTACAGGCTCGTCTCGGCCGCCACCTGCGCCGGCGCGTCCCGCATCAGTTCCTGGGGGAACTCCAGCTTGAGGTCGTTGGCCTCGGCCGTCAGCCGCGCCACCTGCGCCGCGGTGGCATGGAACTGGTGCAGCACCTGCTCGTACTGGCTGCGATGCAGGGTCGGATCAAGCTCCATCAGCGGCGCGCCGGCCTCGACCCGCTCGCCCTCGGAGACCAGGATCCGGCGCACGATGCCGCCTTCCAGGCTCTGCACGACCTGCAGCTGGCGCGTGGGAATCACCTTGCCCTGGCTGCGCGTGACCTCCTCGAGCTCCGCGATCGACGCCCAGGAGATGCTCACGGCCAGCAGCAGCGTGATCGAGAACAGCAGGATGCTCGAGGCATTGCTGCTGCGCCCGGAGAGGCCGACGACGAACCGCTGCACGGCCCTGGCGGCGCGCGCAACGAAGCCGCCGCTGCCGGCGCCCGGCCCCGGGACGGCGCCCGGGATCGCGCCTGGGCCCGCGCCAGCCTCAGCGGTTGCGGGCGACATTGAGGATCGACTTGGGTCCATCTGCAATCACCTTGCCCTTGTCCATGACGATGACCCGATCGACCAGATCGAGCACCGAACTCCTGTGCGTGACCACGATGAGCGTCTTTCCGGGCGTGGCCTCGCGCAGGCGCGCGATCAGCTCGGCCTCGGTGCCCGTGTCCATCATGCTGGTCGGCTCGTCGAACACCAGGATCGACGGGTCGCGCGCCAGCGCCCGCGCGATGCAGATCGACTGGCGCTGTCCGCCGGAGAGCCCCTCGCCGCGCTCGGTGAGGTTGAGGTCGTAACCGGAGGGATGCGTGCCGATGAAGTCGTGCACGCCGGCGATGCGCGCGGCGCGCAGCACGTCGGCATCGGTCACGCCGTGGGCGTCGATGGCGATGTTCTCGCGCACCGTGCCGGAAAACAGCCAGTTGTCCTGCAGGACCGAACCCATGCCGGCGCGCACGTCCAGCGGGTCGATCTGCCTGAGGTCGGTGTCATCGATGAGGATGGCACCCTGGGCCGGCTCGTGCAGCCCCAGGACCAGCCGCAGCACCGTGCTCTTGCCCGAGCCGATGCGGCCGACGATGGCCACGCGCTCGCCGGGTTCGATCCTGAATGACACGCCGTCGAGCGCCTTGCCCGACTGGCCCGGATAGGCGAAGGAGACGTCGCGGAACTCGATGCGGCCGGCGAGCTTCGGGCGGCTCAGGTAGCGGCGGCTCTGCTCGCGGTCCAGCGGCGACTGCATCACCGCATCCAGCGCCTTGAAGGCGCTGACGGCCTGGTGGATGCGCGTCAGCAGGCCCGCGATCTGCCCCAGCGGCGCCAGCGCGCGGCCCGACAGCATGACGCAGGCGATGATGGCGCCCATCGACACCTCGCCGCGGCTGGCCAGCACGGCGCCGTACACGACGATGCCCACGTTGGCGGCCTGCTGCGCGAACATGGTGCCGTGCAGGGCCAGCTGCGAGGTCAGGCGGCTCTGGGTGGAGGCCTGCGTGTGGTGCACCACGCTCTGGCGCCAGCGGCGGCGCATCATGCGCGCCGCGCCGCTGGCCTTGACCAGCTCGAGCGCGCCGATGGTCTCGACCAGCACGCCCTGCTTGTTGCGGCCCTCGCTGAAGGCGGTGGCGCTGGCCTCCTTCAGCACCGGTCGCACGAACAGGCCCAGGGCCAGCACCACCGGCACGGCGATGGCCGGCACGATGGCCAGCGGCCCGCCGACGAAGGAGATCACCACCAGGAAGAACAGCACGAACGGCAGGTCGACCACCGCCGCCAGCGTGGCGCTGGTCAGCACCTCGCGCAGCGACTCCATCTCGCGCATCACGCCGGCCAGGGAGCCCACCGAGTCCTTGCGCGCCGCGAGGCGCATGCCGAGGATCTGGTCGAACAGCCGCTCGCCGATGCGCACATCCACCCTCGCGCCGGCGCCGTCGATGAACGAGCTGCGCAGGGTCTTCACGGTGAAGTCGAAGGCAATGGCGATCGACACGCCCACCGCCAGCGCGATCAGCGAGGCGGTGGAGTTGGTGGGAAGCACCCGGTCGTACACCACCATCGAGAAGAACGAGATCGCCAGTCCCAGCACGTTGATCACCAGCGCCGCCACGGCCACCTGTGCGTAGGACCACCAGTTCTCCCGGATGGGTTCGATGAGCCAGGCGTAGCGCTGGCGCCAGCCGGGCTCCCGCGCGTCGGCCGGCGGCGCCACGCGCAGCACCCAGGCGGTGCCCGGCAGGGCGGCCAGCGCCTCGCGTCCCATGGGTCGCAACTGCAGCGGCCCCGGCGCGGATTGCGCGTCCACATGGGCGGCCATCACGGTGGCGGAATCGACGACCTCGGTGATCACGCCCGCCGAGCCGTCTGCCGCGACCACGATGAGCGGCAGCCCCAGGGTGTCGAGGTCGGCGCGTGCCAGCGCGGTCGGGGTGGCCGCCACACCGAGGTGTGCGAACACCGAGGGCAGGTGGTCGGGCCCGACCTGCGCGGCATCGTCGGGCAGCGCGGCGCGGATCACCGCCAGCGACGAGGGCCTGCCGAGCTGCTCGCAGGCGTGCATCAGCACGCGTTCCAGCGCATTGGCGGGAGCCACTGCGGGTTGCGGACGGGTCTCGGCCGCGGGACTCACGAAGGGGACCACGCTCATGGCAACTCGCTTTCCGGTCCGTCGGCGGAACCGGTGTCCAGTCCGAAGTAGGCAGCCAGGCCGCCGGTGAGGGCGGCCACCGCGAAGCGTTGCACGCGCAGGTCGAACTGCACGTCGAGGAACTGCATGGCGGAGGAGAAGTAGTCCCGCTGCGCGACGATCAGGTCGTTGAGCGAGCGGCGCCCGGCCAGGAACAGCTCCTCGTAGTCGTCGATGGCCTGCCGGTCGCGCTGCATGCGCTCGGCCATGGCCTCGCTCTGGCGCTCGCGCGCCTCGACTGCCGCGTACGCCTGCTTCAACCCGCGGTCCAGCGCCAGCTCGGCGCGCTCCAGCGCATGCTGCGCGGCGCGCCGGCGACCGCTGGCCTGCCGCGTCCGGCCCAGCATGGCGCCGCCGTTGAAGACGTCGTAGGCGACCCGCACGCCGAGATAGGTATCGCGGTTGTCGAAGCCGTTGTCGCCGAAGGCATCCGGTGCCGTGCCCGTGAACTCCAGTGACAGCCGCGGCCACGTCATGGCGGCGCGTTCGGCCCGCAGCTCGGCACTGGTGGCGAGCAGTTCACTGCGCAGGGAATCAAGCTCCGGGTTCGCCTTCCTCGCCATCGCGATGGCTTCCTCCACCCGCGGCGGACGCGCGGGCCAGCTATCCGGCACCACGAGGTTGCCGGGAGGGTGGCCGAAGAATTCCTCGAACGCGGCCTCGGCGTCCTCGAGGTTGCGGCGCGCGTCCTCGAGCTGGCTCCCGGCCTCCAGCACGCGGCTGTCGAGGCGCGACTGCTCGCTGCGGGGATCGCGTCCCTCGGCGGCACGGGCCACCACCTTGTCGCGCACGGCGCTGATCTTGGCGAGGTTGTCGGTGGCGATGCTCACCGCCTCGCGCTGCCGGAGCACGGTGAACCAGATCTGCACGCCGCGCAGCGCGAGGTTGTTGGCCACGGCGTCCATGCCCTGGGTCGCGGAGTTGATGCGCTCGCGCGCCGCCTTGTAGCGTCCCCACGCTGCGCCGCCGTCGTAGATGAGCTGCGAGACCGCCACCTGCGGATTGATCTCGCCGGAACGGCGGCTGCCCGGGATGTCCTGGCCGGCGCGGACGCTGCGGTCCTCGCCGGAATCCACCAGCAGCTGCACGCGGGGCAGGAAATCAGACCGTGCCGTGGTGAGCCCGCCGCGCGCCTGCTGCACGGAGGCCTGCTGCGCGCCGTAATCGGGCTGGCGTCGCACGGCCTCGGCAATACGCTGCACGAAGGCCTGGTCGGCGGGCGTGCCGGGCAGCGCCTGGGCCCGCACGGGACCGGCCAGTGCCGCCAGCAACGTCGCCAGCAGCGCCGGCCGCCAGGTCCTGGTTGTGCGCGCGCGCCCTTGCATACCCGATCAGCGGCCGGTGGAACAACAGTTGCGCGGGGCGTGCTGCGGTGTCCGGCCGGCGGCGTGCCGCAGCCGCCGGGCCGGGTTGTCGTTGCGGCAGCCGGTCTCGCGCAGGTAGTGGAAGAAGCCCTGCAGGCTGTTGACCAGCCTGCAGAGCAGCCGCACCTCGATGCCGGCCTCGGCCCGGGCGTCGATGTAGCTGCGCACGTCGCTGGCGCGCGAACTCACCAGGGTGCGCTGGCGCGTGTCGCGCATCCAGTTGTCGAAGGCGACGAGGTCGCCCCGGTAGCCGCGGCGCACGCTCCGCGGCAGGCCCTGCCGGATGCAGGAGGACTCGATGAAACGCTCGATCAGGTCGCGGGAAAGCCCGCTCCAGGGATCCTCGCTCGGCGGGACCGCGGGCGTCAGGGCCTTGATCTGCCCGCCCACTCCGGCGTCCGGGAGGCAGATGCGCCCCGTCGCGGACGTGGCATCCGCGTCCTGATTCTCGATGTCCATCGGTTTCTCTTCGTTCATGCCTTGCTGGATGAACGATAGTCACGGCGCAGGGCGCCGCGGCGCAGTTGCATCCACGGTGAATCCATCCATGTCGCTGGAGGCCTGGGGGGCGCCGGAACGCACCGCCCACCATGCATGGCGCCGCAGTCCCTTCGCGACGCGCTTCTGCAGGTGTGACGCAGGACACGCACCGCATGGGCGATTCGTGCATCGCCACCGGAAAGAAGCGGAAAAAAAGAGGCGCCGCCACGCTCGCGCGTGACGGCGCCCGGTGGTAGAGGCTTGCGCCTCTTGTGGGAGCCTAGTGTGCCTGGGCGATTTCCGCGGTGACCGCGGGCGCCGGCGCCGGTACATCGTGGCTGGCCATGCGGCCCAGCGCCATGCCGCCCAGCGCGGCGCCGATCAGGCCGATGGCGAGCAGCGAGAAGGTGGTCGGCCGGCGGAACAGGCCGCTGCGCGAGGCGGCGTTGCGCGCCAGCACCGGCGGCACCTGCACCTCGGGCCTGCGCTCGAGCGACTTCACCTCGCCCGAGATGGCCGCTCCGCGGTGCGTGATGATGTAGGGGGCGGAGATCTTGCCCACCACCACCGCCGACGCGCGCAGCACGATCTGCTCGGTGGCGACCACTTCGCCGCACAGGGTACCGAACACCTCGGCACGCTCGACGTTGGCCTTGCCCTGGAACTCGCCGCCGCGGCTGATCGAGAGGGCCGAGGCCTGCACATCCGCGTCCTTCAGGACGCCGTCCACGCAGATCAGGCCGGCGGTGCTGAAGTTGCCCGACGAAGTCACGCCCAGGCCGATGACGATGTCATCGGTGCGGGCCGTCGCGGCGGGCGACGGCGCACCGATCACACCGCGAGGTTCAACTTTCGTACTCAAGACAGCTCTCCCGGGATCCGTTCAGGAATCCGTTGCGACCGATGGTGCCCATCGTGCGCCGGATCGCGGCCGTTTGCCGGACAGAAAGAACCAGATTGCATGTTCATGGCAGGCCTCAGGCGCGCACATCCAGGAACCGGCCCACAGAATTCAGCGAACGTGACGGCAGCGGCGCCGAACTGGCGCCAAGCTGCCGGTAGTCGTCCCGCCGGCGCAGCGCGCAGTGAACCCGGGCCCGCAGCTCCTCGCCCCGCACCGGCTTGATCATCACGTCGTCGGCACCGCTGCGCAGCAGGTCCCCGGTGATGGAGGGCTCGTCGAGCCGGGTCACCATGATCACCGGCACGAAGCGCCAGCAGGGACTGGCTTTCAGGCGCTGACAGAACTCCCGGCCGGTCATCCCCTCCAGCACATAGTCGCAGAGGATGACGTCCGGTTCGAGCACGTCCAGCCGCCCGAGCGCGTCCTCGGCGCTGTCGGCCACCACGACCTGCCAGCCCTCCTCCGCCACCATGCAGGCCATGGCCAGTCGCATGGTCGGATCATCCTCGATGATCAGCAGCGTGCGCGGCCGCGGCGGAATCCGGCCGTCGGCATCGCGCTCCACGGGCTCGATGGTGACCGGGCGGTCCCACTTCGGCACTTTTGCGATCCACACCATTGCAGTCCCCTTGACGGTCAGTTTCCCGGCTTTCCGGCGAGTCGGGGCTCGGCTGCGCCACCGAGGTTGCGCGGAGAGGAACCGGATTCGAAGGCGATGTCCACCGGCACAGAGGTGGAGGGAAGGTTGTAGACGTTCGACTCCAGGCACGCGCCCAGCGAACGCTCCAGCGCGCGCGAAATGGGCCGGTCGGCGCAGATGGCCGCGATCGCCGGAGCACCGGAGGCGACACCGTCCCGCAGTTCGCCGAAGCAGTTGCCGGCAATGGTGATGGAGTCCCCGGGCCCCTCCAGGCCCGTGCCGCCTTCCACCAGGATGCCGTAGTCGCCGCCGACGGCAGTATTGCCGAGGATGTAGGCCGAATCCGTGCCCGCGCCGGCATGCAGCACGATGCCGGCGGCGCCCTCGGCGATCTCGATGCGGTTGCCCGAGATCACCAGGTCGTCGAAACCCGAGGGCGCGAAGATGCCCTCTTCCGACCCACTGATGATGCGGTTGCTCGCCAACATGGTGCCCGAGCCACCGAGGATGGTGATGGCCGTGTCAAGCCCCGCGGCATCGACCACGCAGCAGCGCAGCGCGAGGTGCGAGTGCGGACCGGAAGCGACGCGGCTGGTCACGGAACCGCGGATGGTCAGCCCATCGATGACCACCTCGGCGGCGCCGCAGCGGATGGTGACGTCACCGAGGATCACCGACTCCAGGCCGCGCTGGATGGAATGACCCGGCCTACCGGCGTTGGCGCCCAGCAGCGTGAGCGGCCGCGTGATGTACAGGTCGCCGGCGAAAGTGCCGGGCGCGATCTCGATGCGGTCCCCGTCGACAGCCGCCTCGATGGCCTGCTGCACGTTCGCGTGTGTACCCTTGTGGCTTCCGTCGCGGCCGAAGTGTCGCACGGGCAGGGCGCGGCTGGCGGTACTGTTGAGCAGGTCGAGCACGCGGTAGTCCGGCAGCACCTCGCCGGTGGCACCGGCGTGCGTGGACGTCAGGGGCGCCCCGCTGGTGCTGACCGACTCCACCGCCACCGATTTGACGCTCTGCCGCGCGCCGGACTGCCCGGAGAGATCGATGATGACGCTGCGGCGAGTCTCGGCCTTCGGGTGCAGCCCTTGCACATCCTCCGGCGCAATCAGTTTCACCAGCGGATCGCCGTGGGCGTCGGTGGTACCAGCCAGGTGCAGCGCCTTGCCCGACAGCGACAGGCACTCCTGGTACACGCCTGCCCCCAGATGCACGGTATCGCCGTGCGAGGCCAGATCGATGGCAGCCTGGATGGATGCGTGGATGCCGGTGACGAGGACGCCATCGCCACCCCCATCCAGGTCCGCCCCGGGCTTCAGGCGCGCGTGCCCGTCGCGGTCCACGACCAGCGCGCCCGCACCGTCGTGGCTGTCGAGCACCTTGCGCAGGTACTGGTCGAAGTCGGTGCTGCCGCGCGGATCGCCATCGACCATCCCCTGGATGCCCAGCGCAAATGCCAGCGTCACACCGCCCGACACGCGCAGCAGGTTGTCCTCGATCCTTGGCAGCAGGGGCTGCACGCGGGGCGCAGAGAGAATGCCGGCATCGCAGGTCACCAGCACTGGCGGCAGCCGCTCACCATGGATGTCGTTGCCGACGATCGTGACGTCCATGGGACGAAGATCGCCACTGGCGTCGATGGTGACCGATCCGTTGAGCACGTTGGCCGTCAGCACGGCGCGGTGAGGTTCGGCGTCTCGGCGGCGGGGAAAATGCACCGCGCGGGCCGATCCCCGGCCCCGCTCGCGCTCCACCACCGAGGCATGCAGCCCGAACCCGGAAGCATGGACCGCGAAGCAGGCGCGGGCAGCGCAGTCGCCGGCCGGGCCGGAGGGAACGAACCCCAGTCCGCGGATGCTGGCGCCCCCCGCGGTCACCAGGAAGCTCACGCCCTCGCGCGACTGGCACAGTGCCACCGCGGCGGCCGCGACGTCGTCGCAGTCGCTGATCCATTCGCCGGAATCGGAGACGCCCTGAATGCTCACCGCCTTGTTGATGACGAGGCCGTAGGTGTCGGTCCCGAGGCCGGTGGCGCCGAGTTCGTCCGCGTCGAACGTCCGGCCCTCGCCGTAGGTTCCCGGCGCGACCAGAATGGTCTCTCCGCCGACGGCGGCATCGATGGCGGACTGGATGGAAGGCCGCCCGTTCTCGCCGACGAGCAGGTAGGCACGGCCTTCGATCACGATGCGGAACCGTGCGCCACCGTCCTGGTCGAGCAGCACGCTGAACTGGCCGTCGGTGAGCCGCCAGCCGCGGTCGTACAGGCCGATGCGCCAGCCGGACAGGGCCGATGCATCCAGCTCCAGGGAGTCGCCGGGCTGTGCGCGCCGCACCGCATCGACGAGCCCCGCGACACTGTCCACCTTGTATTGCACCACCTGCGCCCTCTTGCTCTTGCGCGGGATCCGCACGACGTGGTGCGAATCCACAGGAGGCGAAGATAGCGGGCGGCGACGGCGCGCCGGGCGCAGATTGCTACAGCGTGGATGTTTCTACCGCGTCAGCGCGGAGACGTAGGCGTTTGCCTGAGCAAGATAGTCGGCGAGCAGCGCCTGGGCCTTGGGCGTGAGCGCGACGAAATCCCGGCGCGCATCGGCGGGATCGGGAATACGTTCGATGTACTGGCGGGCCGCCAGCTCGTTCATGCGTCGCAGGGAGGTCGTGACCGACACGCCACTGATGGAGATCGCAAGGCCGGACACCGACAGGCGCTGGCGCAGGCGTTCCGCACGCAGCAGCTCGAGCAACAGGTCCCAGGCCACGTCGTCGAGCTTGTGCTCGGCGTAGCGGTCGCGCAGGCGACGCAGCTGCTCGATGGTGTCGAGGATGGCGAACTTGTTGCCTTCGCCGACGTCCTCGTGGGCCTTGCCTATCCTGGCATCGGACGCCGGCTGGGCTTCGGCTGCCGCAACGCGAGTCCCCGCCGGCTGCGGGGCGGGGCGCCCCTCGGCAGCGTCTTCCCCGGAATAGGCCAGCGTGCGCAGCCGCCCGACCAGTTCCTCGGCCTGGCGCATGAGCTGCTCGACCTGAGGCGAACGGGCGTGCTGGGCGCTGCGGTCCTCCATGGCCTGCGCCATGGCGCGCTTGACCGCCTCGATCAGCTCGGGGGGACGGACTGGCTTGACCAGGAAGTCGCGCACGCCGAGCCGCAGGGCATCGACCGCGGTTTCGAGCGACGGCTGGCCGGTCAGCAGCAGCACGCGCGGGGGCGGATGGCGCAGCGTGGCGGCATTGAGCGAGTTGACGAACTGCAGGCCGGTTACCTCGGGCATGAACACGTCGCTCACAACCACGGCAATCTGCGGTCTCTGCTCGATAAGCGACAACGCTTCCCGGGCGTGGTTGGCCACCAGGCAGGTGAACCCGGCCGAGGACAGCACGCCCGCCAGGATATTGAGCATCACTGCATCGTCATCGAGCAGCAGCACTTCTTCGGTCATCAAGTCCCTCCAGCTTGCCGGCCAGCCCGACGTCCGGGTCCGGCGTCCTGCTGCCGGCCCAGATGGTTGCATCCTGATTCATTTCGTGTTTGCGCACTCATCCGGGCCGGTGGCAAGAATACAACGTGTCATGCAACTGCTGCCCTCCATGCCCGGATTCTTCGAAGCAGGAACCCTCTGCGGTCCCGCTCCCGTCATCCGCAGGCCCTACCGCACGGTCTGCACCACCCTGCGGGGACGCCTGAACGCTTGCATCGACACCCTCGGGACGCTGCACCTGCATCTGCAGGCCCCGTCGCCCCCTCCATCGCGAGGACGGCTGATCAGCGCATGGCGTTCCGGGCCCGTGCGAAGATGCGAGGCCATGATCGAAGCGCTGCGCCGCGGGCTTGCCCTGCTGGGCGGTGACGCCTCGCGCGAGGAGGTCCTGCGCGTCGGCCAACGCATCGACACGCAGCTGTTCGAAAGATTGACCAACTTCATGCTGGTCAGTGACGGCAAGTACGAGGCACTCACGAACCGGGTGCGGTTCGATGATGCTGCGGCGCACGTTCGACGCGTCCCTCCGTATGGAGCCTGGGTCGTGGCCCGGGTGCGAACGGCGCCAAGTCCCGCTGTCGGAGCAGCGTGGCCCAGGCCCGCCACGTACGAACTGGTACGACATCACCGCGCATGGGAATTGTGGAAGCGCCTTGAGGCAGGACGGGCGGCAAACCGGCAGCATGCCTGGGTCTGTTCCGTGGACATCCTGCACCACGAACCCCAGTTCGCAGCAGAACTGCTGCTGTATGCCCACCTGCGCAGGAACCACGGCACCGGCGCCACCTTCGAGGAGGCGGTCGGGCTGATACCGCCGCAGCGTCTCGAGGTGCTCAGGTCCGCGCTGAACTGACCGGTCTTCGCCCGGCCGAAGCCAGGGGGCATCTGATCGCGCGGTGCCTGTGATCATTGCCTCGCGGCAGAGGTTGCGCCCAGGAATTTCCGGCGGGTACGCAGCGCGGCCTCCACCTGCGCCCGCAGCTCCGCGCCGTTGCAGGGCTTCACCAGCACCACGTCGGCGCCGGCGCGCAGCAGGTCGGTGCGCACGACGGGATTGTCCAGCCGCGTGACGCAGATCACGGGCACGAGGCTCCACCGGGGATCGGCCTGCAGCCAACGGAAGAGCTCGTCGCCGCACATCTCTTTCATGACGAGGTCACAGATGATCACGTCGGGATCGATGCGGGACATGCGCGCCCGCGCGTCTGCGGCATCTGTCGCGAACACCAGATCATGGTCATCCGGCCCGATCATCGCCGCCATCGCCAGACGCGCTGTTGCGTCGTCATCGACGATCATGATCGTGGGACGGCCGGGGTCCGAGGACCTGGTACGTCCGCGGAACCGTTCGGTGGCATCTTTCATATTCCGCTGTGGCATATCGCTCATTGTCTGGCTCCGATGGATGCGCGCGCATCCCTTGGTCTGATGGCCACTTTACGACCGTGACCCGGGGATGTTGTGAGTTCGGTCCCAGAAGATTCATCCAGGACGAAGGCTTGTGGGGAATTCATGTTCAGGCTGGATGCGATCAGCAGGTGCCCTCGACGCGAAAAGCGCATCATCCATTCCCGGATTTGCAGTCACTGGAAGTGGACAATGTGGACCGCTGCCTTTACAGGCGCTCCTGCCCTCTGCAAAGTCCGCTTCATCCTGACCAACGAGCGGGGGTTCGCGACAGCACCAGGGCGCAGCGCCCCTCGCCCGCATCAGGAATAGGGACGACAAGGGATGATTCCTCGGCAGAAAGGAAAGGTGCCAGCGCAGCCCACGGCTGCCCACACGCACCAAAAAGGTGCCGCGCTCCGCAGCTGCATTGCGGGCTTCGGCACCTTGGCGGCCCTGGCAGGCCTGATCGAGCAGTTCCCGATCACCTACACGCTGGTGCAGTCGGTTCTGGCCGCCATCTACATGATTCTGGTGCTGCTCTGCGGCTACCGCTTGGCCGGTGCTTCTGCGCTGGTGTACGCCGCGCTGGCATGGTTGTTGTTGTCGCCGGACGATGCCCTGTGCGCCTGTGTCGTTTTGGTGCTGGCGATCGCGGGTGGCGAAGGATTGCGGCGCGGCATGCGACCCTTCTACCTCTGCGCCCCGCTGCTGCTGGCTTGCCTGGCTGACGATCTGCTGTCGCTATCACATGGAACGCCCCTGCGACTGGCGATGTCAGGCCGCGCCTTCATCGAAGCCACGGCAAACGTTTCGATGGCCACCGTGGCTTTCATGGCGGTGCCGCGGCGCAGCAGCCTGCTTCCGCCACGCAGCCGCACGCGGCTGGAGCATGTCCTGTTCACCACATTCGCAGGTACGGTTGCGCTGATTGCCCTCGCCGTGCTGATGATGCCGGATGCTGCAGGGAGCGACCTGCTGGTTTCCGCTCTTGCCGGGGTGACGCTCGCCGCCTTCGTGGCCAGCATCGGCCTGTCACATGTGGGCCACGCCGCGCTGCGCAGGATGCAGGCGGATGCGCAGCAGACCGTGCGGCGCAGGCGCCTGCGACGGCTCCCCCTCGAAATGAAGGCGGCCTGCGTCTCCGTGGCGCGCCGCTGCCAGGCGCTGGCCCGCCGGGCCGGCGCCGATCGCAACCAGCTGCACCAGCTCCAGGACACCGCGGCGCGCCTGCAGGACGAGCTGCAGCGCGCGCAGGAAGCCCTGCAGCAGAAGACCGTGGACCTGCGGCGCATGAAATCGGCGGCCCTGCAGATCAGGTCACGCTTCGATGCCCTGATGGACGGCGTTCCGGCCGCGGTCCTGTTCACCACGCCCGACGGCACCATCCAGCACGCCAACCGCGCCACGCTGTCCCTGCTGGGCCACGCGCCCGACAGCCTGCGTGGCCGGCGGGTGGTCGAGCTGGTCCCGGACGCACACCTGCTCGATCATCCCCTCTCCACGGGCGGGACGGGACAGCTGGCCGCGACCCGGCGCATCGAGAGCTGCAACGTGCTCACCGGCCGCGGCGTGCGTGAAGTGGCGGTGCAGGTCATCCCCTACAGCGTGGGTGAGCAGCAGCACCGCCTGGTCCTGCTGCGCGAGGCAGATGCCACGCGCCGCGCCATGGCGGCGCTGGAGCAGGCCCAGGTCGTGACGCGTTCGATGCACCAGTCGCGCGACATGTTCATCGCCACGATGAGCCACGAGATGCGCACGCCGCTGCACGGGCTCATCGCCACGCTGGACATGCTCCGCGGCAGCGAGGCCACCGGCGAGTTCCAGCACCAGCTCGCCATCGCCCGCTCCTCGGCCAAGGCGCTGCTGAAGATCGCCAACGACGTGCTCGACTTCACGCGCATCGGCTCGGCGCAGTTCGCGCTCGACCGCCGGCCCTTCAGCATGACCCGCCTCCTGCGGGAGGTGCTGGAGGAAGCGCATGCCCGCGCCGCCTCGCTCGGCCTGGAGCTCAAGGCAAACATCCCCGCCCAGCTTCCTCCCTCGTTCATCGGCGACCCGGCGCGACTGAAGCAGATCCTGGGCAACCTGGTCTCGAACGCGCTGAAGTTCACCCGGGAGGGCAGTGTGACACTCGATGTCGCCTGGGACGGCCGGCAGTGCCTCATCGACGTGATCGACACCGGCGAGGGCATCCCCCAGGACAAGCGCGAACGCATCTTCGAACCGTTCGTGCAGGCCCATTCACGCAACCGCTCGCAGCCCGGCACGGGACTGGGCCTGCCGATCAGCCGTCGCCTCGCCGAGGCCATGGGCGGCGACCTCGTGCTGCTGCGCTCCGGCGACGACGGCTCGACCTTCCGCCTCTCGCTCCGGCTTCCCGCCTCCGACGAAGCCCCGCCTGAAGACCAGAGCCTGCGGGTGTTCAGCAACCCGCGCGGCAGGATCCTCGTGGTCGAGGACAATCCGGCCAACCAGTACGTGGCCAAGGCACTGCTGGCGGGCCTGGAGTGCCCGGCCACCATCGTCGGCAGCGGCGCCGAGGCACTGGAGCTGCTGCGCGAACAGGAGTTCGACCTGATCCTGATGGACTGCCAGATGCCGGGCATGGACGGCTTCGAGACCACGCGTTTCGCGCGCCGCATCCTGAAGAAGCACGTGCCCATCATCGCGATGACGGCCAATGCCATGACGGAGGACCGCAAGGCCTGCCTCGACGCCGGCATGGACGACTTCCTTCCCAAGCCCTTCGACCGCCGGGCGCTCAATGACCTGCTGTGCAAATGGCTCGCGCCGGCGAAACCGGCGGCGGAAACCCCGGACGTGGGCACGCAGATGGCCCGGCTTCCGGACCTGGACGAGCAGGTGCTGGAGGAACTGTGGGAGAGCCTGCAGTGGCGCATCGCGCCGCTGACCCAGATCCGCCAGACCTTCGCCGAGTCGCTCAAGCCCCTGGTCCCGCTGCTGCGCTCGGCATCCCCGGCGGACCGGCCGGCCCTGCAGCGCTACCTGCACACGCTGCTGGGCAGCGCGGGCATGGTGGGCGCGCGCCAGATCGAGTTCCTCGCGGGCCAGTTGCGCCACGCGCTGCAGGAAGAACGCTACGAGTTCCTCAAGTCCGCCGCGGACGACCTGGAAAGGGCCATGGTCCGCTACAACCGCGAGTTCGAGAACTGGCTGGAGAAGGACCGGGGCGCGGGTCGCGGCCAGGAAGCCGGCAGCGGCCTGCGCATCGTGAACAACCATCGCCTGCGGTGACCGCCGCCAACGGCGCGCGCCGGCATCCGCCCGATTCGATCGAGGATCAGTTCACCCACTCGCGGATGCGCGCGTGCAGCGGACTGCTGCGCGGGAAGTGCGCCAGCAGGTACTGCATCTGGTCCGCGAGCACGCGCCGGCCCTTCAGGAAGATGTATTCCGCGTAGGTGGGCGTGAACGGCACGGCGATGAGCTGCATCTTCGCCTGCTCGGGCGTGCGCGAGGCCTTGGCGTTGTTGCAGCGGCGGCAGGCGGTGGCGACGTTGGTCCAGGTGTCGCGGCCGCCCTGGCAGAAGGGACGGATGTGGTCGCGCGAGAGCTCCGGGACCGGGAAGCGCTGCGCGCAGTACAGGCACAGGTAGCCGTCGCGGCGGAACAGCGTCTGGTTGTTCAGCGGCGGCACGTAGTCGTGGCGCGTGTTGCCGGGATTGCCGGTGTGGCCCACGGTGGCGATGATGGAACTGATCTCCAGCAGGCTGCGGCGACCGGTGATGGCGTTGTAGCCGCCGCGCAGGCGGTACAGCGGCGAGCCGATGGAATAGGCCACCTGGCCCTGCGTGTAAAGCCGGGCCGCCTCGCGGTAGTCGATCCACTCCAGCGGCATGCCGGCGACGTCGGCGCGCAGGATGGGCTGGTTCAGCGCGCGGCCTTCCACCAGCCTCACATCGGCCGGCTCGAAGGGGTGGAATGCCGTTTCCACCAGGGACTCCGGTGCATCCTCACGGCTCATCCTCCGGAGATTAAGATAGGTGCCGCCGGCAGACAACGGCAATGACCGTCGCCGGCAGCAGTCCGGATTGCCAGAGGGAGAATTTTCGATGAAGACATGGCGCGTACCCGCAGGCGGCCAGATCGATGGCCTCAAGCTCGCAGAAGAGCCCCAGATCCCGCTCGGACCGGGACAGGTGCGCGTGCGCCTCAGCGCCGGCTCGCTGAACTTCCGCGACCTGATGGTGGTGCGGGGCGGCTATGGCCCGCCGGTGCCGGGCGCGCTGGTGCCGGGATCCGACGGCGTCGGCCGGGTGGTGGAAACCGGCCCGGGCGTGACGCGCCTGGCGGTGGGCGACCGCGTGGCCACCAGCTTCTTCCCCGACTGGGTGGACGGCCCGATGACACTGCCGGGCGTGGTCACCGCGCTGGGCGGCGGCCAGTCCACCGGCACCTTCGCGCAGGAGATCGTGCTGTCCGAGCAGTCCTTCGTGAAGTCACCCGGGCACCTCACCGACGCCGAGGCCGCCACGCTCACCTGCGCCGGCACCACCGCGTGGCATGCGCTGTTCGAGACCGGCACCGTGCAGCCCGGTGACACGGTGCTGCTGCTGGGCACCGGCGGCGTGTCGATCTGGGCGCTGCAACTGGCCAAGGCGGCGGGACTGCGCGTGATCATCACCTCCTCCAGCGACGCCAAGCTGGAGAAGGCGCGTGCACTGGGCGCCGACGAGACCATCAACTACACGCGCACGCCGGAGTGGTCCACCGAGGTGCGGCGGCTCACCGACGGCGCCGGCGCCGACCTGGTGCTGGAGGTGGGCGGCGAGAAGACGCTGCAGCAGTCGCTGGCCTCGGTGCGCATGCGCGGCACCATCGTCACCATCGGCGCGGTCAGCGGCTCCGGCGGCGGCATCCCGCCGCGCGCGCTGATCCCCGGCGCCACGCGCCTGCAGGGTGTGTACGTGGGGCCGCGCCGCTACCACGAGAAGCTGGCGAAGTTCGTGGCCGTGAAGAAGATCCGGCCGGTGGTGGACCGCACCTTCGCGCTGGCGGACCTGCCGCAGGCCTACCGCCACCTGGAGAGCGGGGCGCACTTCGGCAAGGTGACGGTCAGCCTCGAATGAATCTCAACGCCGCAGGATGCGGTTGTTCTCCCAGGGTTTCGGCGGCGGCTTGCGCAGCACCGCCGAGTCCGCCGGCCACGGCCCGCCCTGCGGCGCGGCAGACTCGGCCGCCAGCATCACCGGCGGGCAGGAGCCGTTGGCGAGGTAGTGCAGCGCGGCCTGCAGCTGACCCTCCTGCGGGTCGCCAAGCTCATGCGACAGGTCGTCCGCGGCGCCGCATCCGGGCAGGTTGGCCATGGGGTTGCCGGTGGCGCGCGTGGCCGAGAAGCCCTGGGTGTATTCGCCGAAGCCCAGCGCGTTGACGCCGCCGAACTGGATCGAGAAGTAGGTGGTGCCGCAGTTGTCGCGGGGATAGAAGCCGTAGGGCTTGCCGCAGGTGGTGCCACCGACCTGGATCACCTCGATGCCGATGCCGCGCAGGCCGTTGATGATGGACTCGCTGGCCGAGCAGGTGCGTGGCGAGGTGAGCACGAGCACGCGCGAGAGGTCCAGGTGCGGCAGCGGGTGGCCCGCTTCCACCGAGTAGCCGAGCGTCCTGGAATGAAAGGGCGTGTCCAGCGGCTCGCCGGTGACCGGATCCACGTTGCCCGTGTGCTTGCTGTTGAACACACGCCGCTCGAACACGCGGCCTTCGGTGGCCGCGGGTCCGGCGATCATGTAGGCCAGCTCGCTGGCGATGTCGAGGAAACCGCCGCCGTTGTAGCGCAGGTCGAGCACCAGCTCCTCCACCTGCTGCGCCGCCAGGCCCGCCACGGCGCTGCGCAGCTCCCATTCCGCCATCGCGGTGTGGTCGTTGAACAGCAGGTAGCCCACCTTGCGGCCGCCGTGGTTGAAGACGTTCCAGGCCGGCACGGCGTCGAAGGCGAAGGTGCCGGCCGTCAGGCTGGCCTGGAAGGTGCCGGAGCCGTCGCGCTCGCGGAACAGCAGCGTGTGCACGCTG
Organism: Pseudomonadota bacterium; assembly: GCA_003242275.1. The sequence goes on from QGUX01000003.1 coordinate 27,896, forward strand.
CCGGCTGCGGGATCGAACAGCGCCGAGTTGATCGCGTTGATGGTGGCGGCAGTGGCGTTGACCACGTCGAGGCCGTCGATCGCGAGCAGCCGCGCGCCGCGGTGCACGCCGCCCGCCGCTGCCGCCGTGCCGTCCTGCACGAACTCCACGCGCACGTCGATCGGCGGGTTGTCCCGCAGGATGGCCCAGGAGATGCCGTAACCCTGCACGGCGCCCGCCAGGGCGAGCTGCCAGTACTCGTTGGTGTCGTAGGCGAAATGGAAGGCATCCTTGGGCTGCCCGGAATCATCCAGCACGGTGGTCTTCAGCAGGTCGAAGTACTGCAATACCCCGCCGCTGCTGCCGCCGGTGTGGAAGGGATTGCGGTCCGGCACCTCATCGGCCCACAGGTAGAACTCGTGGGTCCAGGAGCGCAGGAAGTGCTTCTCCAGCAGCGCCGTGCCCGGCTGGTCCGGCCAGGGGCTGCCGAAGGGATCGTTGCCGGTGCGCGGCACCTGGCAGCGCGCCGCGAACTGCGCGGAAGGCGGGAACACGCCCGGGGTGTAACCCGGGCCGCCGCCGTTGCCCGGATCCGGGTTGCCGCCATTGCCACCCTCCCCGCCGCCGCAGGCCGTGATGGCGCACATCGACAGGCCGGCGAGACCTACAATGAGCATCTTGCGCATGGCCCGATCTTCCTTTGATCGCGGGCCGACGAACAAGGACTGGATCACAGGTGACAGACTCCACCTTCTGCCAGGTGGCCATCGACACGCCCTTGCGCCAGGCGTTCGATTACAGGTTGACCACGCACTCGTCCGTGAAGCCGGGCATGCGCGTGCGCGTGCCCTTCGGCCGCCGCGAGGTGGTGGGCCTGGTGCTGCGCGTGGGCAGTTCGACCACGGTCGCGCCGGAGAAGCTGCGAGATGTCATCGCCGTGCTCGACGAGGTCCCGCTGCTGGGCGCCGCCGACCTTGCGCTGCTGGAATGGGCGGCGGGCTACTACCACCATCCCGTCGGCGAGGTGGTGGCCACGGCGCTGCCCAAGGCGCTGCGCACGGTGCGCAAGCGCGCTGCACGCGAACGCGCGGCGCCGGCCCGGGCGAACGCCGTCGCCGCGCGCGAGTCACCGCATGAGCTGAGCCCGGCGCAGCAGGCTGCCTGCGAGGCGCTGCGCGCCGCGCGCGGCGCCAGCAATTTCCTGCTCGACGGCGTGACCGGCAGCGGCAAGACCGAGGTGTACATGCAGGCCGTCGCCGATGTGCTGGGGCGCGGCGGCGCGGTGCTGGTGCTGTGCCCGGAAATCGGCCTGACCCCGCAGCTGCTGGAACGCTTCCAGGAGCGCTTCGATGCACCCATCGCCTCGCTGCACTCGGGACTCACCGATGCCGCGCGCGGACGTGAATGGCTGCGCGCCGCGCGCGGTGAGGCACGCATCGTGATCGGCACGCGCTCGGCGGTGTTCACGCCCATCCCCGGCCTGGCATTGATCATCGTGGACGAGGAACACGATGCCTCGTACAAGCAGCAGGACGGCGACCTGCGCTACTCGGCGCGCGACCTCGCGCTGGTGCGCGGCCAGCTGCAGCAGGTGCCGGTGGTGCTGGGTTCGGCCACGCCGTCGCTGGAATCGCTGCACAACGCGGAGCGCGGCCGGTTCACGCACCTGAAGCTGCCCGAGCGCGCCGGCCGCGCCGAACCGCCGCGCATCGCGCTGGTGGACCTGCGCGCGCATGCCGTGCACAAGGGCATCGCCGCGCCGGTGCTGGCGTCCATGCGCCGCCACCTGCAAGCCGGCTCGCAGGTGCTGGTGTTCCTGAACCGGCGCGGCTACGCGCCCACGCTGCTGTGCCAGGCCTGCGGCTGGATCGCGCCCTGCC
>QGUX01000205.1 GCA_003242275.1 Pseudomonadota bacterium
CCGGTACAATGGGATATGGATGCCCGCGTTGGCCCCAGGGCCTCGGGAAGTGCGGCGGTGCGCCGGGGGCCACCCAGGCGCTGCGGTCCATGTAGTGGCGGGCGACGCGGATCTCGTAATCGGCCAGGCGGTTGCGCAGGTAGATCATGCGCCTGCGGGCATCGTGCGCGTACCTGCTCTGCGGGAAGCGTTCCACCACGGTGCGGAAGGCCTCGAAGGAGTCGAGCGCCGTCTGGGGCACGCGTTCGGCCAGGTCGATGTTCAGCCAGTTCTCGACGCGGTTGGGCACGCGCTCGAAGTCGATCAGCCCGCGCAGGTAGTAGGCATAGTCGAGCCGCTCGTCGGCGGGGTTCTCGCGGATGAAGGAATCGGCGGCGTCGCGCGCGGACTCCTTCTCGCCCAGCTTGTAGTAGGCGTAGATGACGTCGACGCGGCCGCGGCGTGCATGCGGCGTGAGGTGGTAGCGCGCGTTCAGCGCCTCGAGCACGGCGACCGCCTCGGCCCAGTCGCTGGCGCGCAGCGCGCGCCGGCCCTGGTCGTACAGGGCGTCGGGGCCGTACTGCGACAGCCTCTGTTGCGTGCCATCGGGACCGCCGGCGCAGCCGGCGAGCACGAGCGTGCCAACGATGGCGGCCACGGCGCCGCGCATTGAAACGGTGGGTCGGTGCATCAAGGTAGTATAGCCCAATGGTCTCACCCGCCCTGATCGAGCACGAGCTGACGCTGCCCTCATGCCCCGGCGGCCAGCGGCTGGACCAGGCCCTGGCGCAGGCACTGCCGCAGTACTCCCGCTCGCGCCTGGCCGGCTGGATCCGCGAGGGCGCGGTGGTGCTCGACGGCCGGCCGGCCCGGCCGCGCGATGCGGTGTACGGGGGCGAGACGGTGCGGGTGCGGGCCAAGCCGGCGGTGGACGAGACGGTGCGGCCGGAGCGCATGAAGCTGACCGTGCGCCATCGTGATCCTCACGTTTTCGTCATCGACAAGCCGGCCGGCCTGGTGGTGCACCCGGGCGCCGGCAACCGCGAGCACACCCTGCAGAACGGCCTGCTGGCGCTGGACCCGAAGCTGGCCGCCGTGCCGCGCGCCGGCATCGTGCATCGCATCGACAAGGACACCAGCGGCCTGCTGGTGGTGGCGCGCACGCTCGAGGCGCACGCCGCGCTGGTGGAGATGCTGCGCGAGCATGCCGTCCAGCGCGAGTACCTCGCGCTGTGCGTGGGCGCCCTGACCGGCGGCGGCACCATCGACAGGCCCATCGGCCGGCACCGCACCGACCGGCTGCGAATGGCCGTGCGCGCCGACGGCCGCGAGGCCATCACGCACTACCGCCTGGTGGAGCGCTTCCCCGGCCACAGCCTGCTGCGCGTGATCCTGGAAACCGGCCGCACCCACCAGATCCGCGTTCACCTGGCGCACATCGGCCACCCGCTGGTGGGCGATCCACTGTATGGCGGCCGGCGCCAGCTCACCGCCGGCGCCAGCCCCGCGCTGCGCGAGGCGCTGTCGCGCTTCGGCCGGCAGGCGCTGCACGCCGCGCGGCTGACCTTCGGGCATCCGGTCACCGGCCGCACGATCGACGTCGAGTCACCCTTGCCCGCGGATTTCAAAGCGCTGCTGGCCGCGCTCAGGGCCGGGTGAGCGGCATGGCCGTGATCAGGCCGCAGTGGCGGACGGCGGCGAACGTGCATGCGCTGTCGACCACGCGCCTTGCCGGCGACATGGCCGCCTCCTGCGCCATGCCGCCCGGCGTGCCGGCGCGGCCGCGCTGGCTCAGGCAGGTGCACGGCGTTGCGATCGCGGACCTCGACGCACTGCCGGAGGAGGGCCCGCTGCCGGTGGCCGACGCAGCCTTCACCACGCGTCCCGGCGTGGTCTGCGTGGTGCGCACCGCCGACTGCCTGCCGGTGCTGCTGGCCGCGCGCGACGGCAGCGTGGTGGCCGCCGCCCATGCCGGCTGGCGGGGACTGGCCGCCGGCGTGATCGAGGCCACCGTGGCGGCGATGCGCGCACGCGCAGGGCGGGACGTCCTCCTGCAGGCCTGGCTGGGACCCGCCATCGGCCCGGGCCATTTCGAGGTGGGCGAAGAAGTACGCGCCGCATTCCTTGCCGCCGACAGCGGTGCGCATGCCGCCTTCGTTCCGGCGGAGGAGGGCAGGTGGATGTGCGACCTTGCGGCCCTGGCGCGCCGCCGCCTCGCCGCGCTCGGCATCGGCGAAGTCTCCGCCTGCGGCCATTGCACCTACGCCGAGGAGCAGCGCTTCTTCTCCCACCGGCGCGACGTGCAGCATCGGGGTCTTGACGCCACCGGTAGAATGGCGAGCTGCATATGGCGGACCTGAGCACGCTCGGCTGGATCATCGGTTTCACCCTGCTGGGCGGCGTCGCCGGTGTGCTGCTGGCCAGCCTGTTCCTGCTGGTGCCCGAGCGCGCGCGGGCACGGGCGCTGCCGGCCATGGTGGCCTTCGCCACCGGCGCGCTGCTGGCCGCGGCGCTGCTGGGCCTGCTGCCCGAATCCATCGAGATGGTGGGACCCGACCGCTACGGCGCCGTGGGACTCTCGCTGCTCGGCGGCATCGCGCTGTTCTTCATCCTCGAGAAGCTGGTGATCTGGCGCCACTGCCACGAGGACCATTGCGAGACCCATGCGCCGGGTCCCGGGCAGCACGACCACGACCACACCCGGGCCACGCCCGGGACGATGATCCTGGTGGGCGACACCATGCACAACATCCTCGACGGCGTGCTGATCGCGGCTGCGTTCCTGATCGAGGTGCGGCTGGGCGTGGTCACCGCCCTGGCGGTGCTGGCGCACGAGATTCCCAGCGAGGTGGGCAACTTCGCCGTGCTGCTCAACAGCGGCATGACCCGCCGGCGCGCCTTCGGCTGGAACCTGGTCACCGCGCTGGGATCGGTGGTGGGCGGCGTGATCGGCTACTTCGCGCTGTCGGCGGTGGAACCGCTGCTGCCCTATGCGCTGGCGGTGTCGGCCGCCAGCCTGCTGTACGTGGCCGTGGCCGACCTGATCCCCGGCCTGCACCGGCGCACCGGCATGCAGGACGGCCTGGCCCAGGTGGCGCTGATCGCGCTGGGGGTGGGGCTGGTGGCGCTGGTGGGGCACATCGCCCCCCATTGACCCGGCCAGGAAGGCCTTCTGGCGGCCTTCCCGTATTGAATACGGCCGGGGCGGCCCCAGAATCGCTGCCATGCGTAACGATCGCCTCACCAGCCGATTCCAGGAAGCCCTGGCCGATGCCCAGTCACTGGCCGTGGGCCGCGACAACCAGATCATTGAGCCGGCCCATCTGCTCTACGCGCTGCTGGAACAGCAGGGCGGCACGCTGCGGCCGCTGCTGGCCAAGGCCGGCGCCAACCTGCCCAAGCTGCGCACCGACCTGACGGCCGTGCTCGACCGCCTGCCCAAGGTGGAGGGCGCGCCGGGCGAAGTGCACGTCTCCCAGGACCTGGTGAGGCTGCTCAACGTCACCGACAAGCTGGCGCAGCAGCGCGGTGACGCGTTCATCTCCAGCGAGCTGTTCGCGCTGGCCGCCGTGGACGACCGCGGCGAGGTGGGCCGGGTGCTCAAGGGCGCCGGCGTCAGCAAGGCGAAGCTGGAGCAGGCCATCGACGAAATCAGGGGCGGGGAGACCGTGAGCGATCCGAATGCCGAGGACAGCCGGCAGGCGCTGGCCAAGTACACCATCGACCTGACCGAGCGCGCCGCGGCCGGCAAGCTCGACCCCGTCATCGGACGCGACGACGAGATCCGCCGCACCATCCAGGTGCTGCAGCGTCGCACCAAGAACAATCCCGTGCTGATCGGCGAGCCCGGCGTGGGCAAGACCGCCATCGTCGAGGGGCTGGCGCAGCGCATCGTCAATGGCGAGGTGCCCGAGGGGCTGAAGAACAAGAAGATCCTCGCGCTCGACATGGGCGCGCTGATCGCCGGCGCCAAGTTCCGCGGCGAGTTCGAGGAGCGGCTGAAGGCCGTGCTGAAGGACCTGGCGAAGCAGGAAGGCCAGGTGATCCTGTTCATCGACGAGCTGCACACCATGGTGGGCGCGGGCAAGGCCGAGGGCGCCATGGACGCGGGCAACATGCTCAAGCCCGCGCTGGCCCGCGGCGAGCTGCACTGCGTGGGCGCCACCACGCTGGACGAATACCGCAAGTACATCGAGAAGGACGCGGCGCTGGAGCGGCGCTTCCAGACCGTGATGGTGGACGAGCCGACGCTCGAGGACACCATCGCCATCCTGCGCGGCCTCAAGGAGCGCTACGAGGTCCACCATGGCGTGGAAATCACCGACCCGGCCATCGTGGCCGCGGCGCAGCTCTCGCATCGCTACATCTCCGGCAGGAAGCTTCCCGACAAGGCCATCGACCTGATCGACGAGGCCGCGGCCCGCATCCGCATGGAGATCGACTCCAAGCCCGAGGAGATGGACCGCCTGGAGCGTCGCATCATCCAGCTGCGCATCGAGGAAGTGGCGCTGAAGAAGGAGGACGACGAGGCCTCGAAGAAGCGCCTGGCCGCGCTGCAGGACAACCTCAGGGACCTGGAGCGCCAGTACGCCGACCTTGAGGAGATCTGGAAGGCCGAGAAGGCCACGCTGCAGGGCGCCGCCGCCGTCAAGGAGGAACTGGAAAAGGCGCGCGTGGCGCTGGATGCCGCGCGGCGCGCCCACGACCTGTCGAAGATGGCCGAACTGCAGTACGGCCGCATCCCCGAACTGGAGAAGAAGCTCGCCGAGGCGCAGGCCGCCGAGGAGAAGCCCACGCAGCTGGTGCGCAATTCCGTCACCGAGGAGGAGATCGCCGAGGTGGTCTCCAAGTGGACCGGCATCCCGGTGGCCAAGATGCTCGAGGGCGAGAAGGAGAAGCTGCTGCGCATGGAGGAGGCGCTGGGCAGGCGTGTGGTGGGCCAGGACGAGGCCCTGCGCATCGTGTCCAATGCCATCCGCCGCGCGCGCGCCGGCCTGTCCGACCCGCGCCGCCCGAACGGCTCGTTCCTGTTCCTGGGCCCGACCGGCGTGGGCAAGACCGAGCTGTGCAAGGCGCTGGCCGAGTTCCTGTTCGACACCGAGGACGCCATCGTGCGCATCGACATGTCCGAGTTCATGGAGCAGCACTCCGTGGCGCGGCTGATCGGTGCGCCACCGGGCTATGTCGGTTACGAGGAGGGCGGCTACCTGACCGAGGCCGTGCGCAGGAAGCCCTACTCGGTGGTGCTGCTCGACGAGGTGGAGAAGGCCCACCACGACGTGTTCAACGTGCTGCTGCAGGTGCTGGACGACGGCCGCCTGACCGACGGCCAGGGCCGCACCGTGGACTTCCGCAACACCGTGATCATCATGACCTCGAACCTGGGGTCGGACGTGATCCAGCAGCTCGCCGGCGAGAAGCAGTACGGTCGCATGAAGAAGGAAGTGATGGACCGCGTGCAGGCCCACTTCCGGCCCGAGTTCATCAACCGCATCGACGACATCATCGTGTTCCACCCGCTGGGGCCGGAGCAGATCCGCGCCATCGTGGATATCCAGCTGGAGGGTCTGAAGCGGCGGCTGGCCGAGCGCGACATGGTGCTGGAGCTCTCGCCCGAGGCCCGCGACAAGCTGGGCGAGTCCGGGTTCGACCCGGTCTACGGCGCCCGGCCGCTCAAGCGCGCCATCCAGCAGCAGATCGAGAACCCGCTGGCCGAGCGCATCCTGCAGGGTGCCTTCCAGCCCGGGGACCGCATCCTGGTGGCCGTGGAGGAGGGAGTGCTCCGGTTCGAGAAGCGGGCCAACTGACCTGGTTATCGCGGCGGCCGGCGGTGCCCGCGGGGACCGCCGGCCGCGTCACGGGACTTGTCCATCCACGTTCGTATAATCACGTCGCCATGCCTTTCTACGAATACCAGTGCTCGGCCTGTGGCGCGGAGGTCGAGGTACTGCAGAAGATCACCGACGCGCCGCTGAAGAAGTGCCCCGAGTGCGGCAGGAACCAGCTGCAGAAGCTGGTGTCCGCACCGGTGTTCCGCCTGAAGGGAAGCGGCTGGTACGAGACCGACTTCAAGACCGACAAGGACAAGAAGCGCAACCTCATCGACGATGGCAGCCGCGAGGGCGGGGAGTCGAAGGAGAAGCCCGAGGGTGGTTCGGACGCCGGCAGCTCCAAGGGCGAGGCGGAGTCGAAGTCCACGTCGCGGGCGAGACCGGTGCGCCGGGCCGCCAAGCCGGCGGCGCGTCCGCAGGCCCAGCGCCGGCCCGCCGCGAAGGCCCGGCCCAAGGCGAAGGCCAAGGCACGCGGGCGCAAGTAGGCATCCGCGGCCACGCCGCCACACGCAACGCCCCGCTCGAAGCGGGGCTTTGCCTTGTCCGGGAAGGGAAGGCCCCGCCCCCTCCAACGGGACATTATGAGGG
>QGUX01000206.1 GCA_003242275.1 Pseudomonadota bacterium
TCGTCCGCTGCCTCTGGCCTGTCAACCCCCGCTTTTCGCAGCAGCCAGCAGGACTTATCAACTTGCCGGAACGCCGGTATCGCGTACTTTCAACGGTCGTTTGGCGCGGGCTGCCGCCCCACCACCAATTCTCCCTGCATCATGGACGATTGCAGGGTATGGGCATCAACGCACCGCCCGTGGCTACCTGGGCAAGGGAATGCGCACATGCGACACCCGCACATCCACGCCGTTCTCGCCGGAGTGCTTGCCACCCTGCTCGCCGGCTGCGCCGGTGAATCCCCTCCGGACTCCATGGCCGGAATCCACCCGGATGGCGCAGCGCAGGGCAACGCGGAGCTGGCGGCGGCCTGCGGCGAGGCCCGCGCCGACCTCGTCAACCTCGCCGCCGTCACCAGCGGCAGCCGCCGCCTGGTGGATGCGACGCCTTCTCCTGCCATGATCGAACAGCTTGCCGCGGCGTCCGCGGCACCGCCCGCAGTCACCGGCGACCTCGGGCGCTGGCGAAGCGCGCTCACCGAATGGAACGACGCGCTGGGCGCGATTCCCCCGGCCATCGCCGGCGGCCGCATCGTGGAACCGGACACCAGCGCCATCGACGCGCGCTTCATCGAGACCATGATCCCGGTGGGCCGGCGCCTGGGCGCATGGGTGAAGGAAACCTGCGGCCCCTGCGATCCGCTGTTGCGGCCGGCGATTGAACCGGTTGCGGGAGAGCGCATCCGCGACGTCTGCGGGGAATGAACCCGGCAGGCGCCGCCTGCCGGGCATTGACGGACCAGGAACAGCGGGCGCGGGCCGGCAGCGCTGCGCATTCACCGCGTGGACGGTCCGGAACCAGCTTGTTATCGTCCCTCCCGCAACGGGGGACCCCATGGACAAGCTGAACCGACGCGATTTCATCGCCACATCCACCGGGACACTTGCGGCCGCAGGCGTACTGGCCGCCGGCGCCGCCAGGGCCGCCGCACCGGGCGGACAGGCTGCAACTGCCGCGGCCACGCCCGAACCCTCCTTCGCCCGCCGCGCCACGCCGCTGCGCTTCAACGCCAGCATCGACGACTGCGAGGTGGTGGGAAAGATCCCCGCCGACATCGACGGCGCCTTCTACCGCGTCGGCTACGAGTGGTACTACCCGCCGAAATTCTCCGACGACGCCATCCTCAATGCCGACGGCTACATCAGCATGTTCCGCATCAAGGATGGCAAGGTGCACTACCGCGGCCGCTGGATCGAGACCTACCGCCTGCAGCAGCTGCGCAAGGCCGGCCGCCAGCTCTACGGCTACTACAGGAATCCCTACACCGACGATCCGTCCGTCAGCGACCCCGCGCGCCCCAACCTGCGCACCGTGGCCAACACCGCACCGCTGGTGCACGGCGGCAGGCTGTTCGCGCTGAAGGAGGACGGCCTGCCGCACCGCATCGACCCGAACACGCTCGAGACGCTGGGGCCGTACGGCTTCGACGGCGCCTACCGCAGCCAGACCTTCACCGCGCATCCCAAGATCGACCCGGTGACGGGCGAGATGATCTCCTTCGGCTACGAGGCCACCGGACTGGCCAGCGACGACCTGTGGATCTACATCCACGACAGGGACGGCCGGGTCAAGCGCGAGATCCGCACCAAGGTGCCCTATGTCAGCGTGATCCACGACATGGCGATCACGCAGAAGTACATCCTCATTCCCTTCGGCGGCTACGTGACCAGCATGGAGCGGCTGCGCCAGGGCAAGGTGCACTGGGGCTGGGATGCCGCGCAGCCCTCGTACATCGGCGTGATCCCGCGCGACGGCGAGGGACGCGACATGCGCTGGTTCAAGGGGCCCCTGCGTTGCATGATGCACACGCTGAACGCGCAGGACGAGAAGGACGGCACCATCACGCTGTACGCGCCGTTCTGGGACGGCAATTTCTTCCCGTTCTTCCCCAACGTGGACGGTTCGCCGTTCAACCCGGCGCTCGCGCGGGCGTTCATCCGCCGCATCACCATCGACCCGCGATCGCGCCGCGACGGTTACCGCGAGGAGATCCTCTGGCCGGGACCGGTGAACGACCTCGGCAAGGTGGACCCGCAGGTGATGAGCCTGCCGACGCGCTACTTCTACACTTCATACGGGGACCCTGAACGTCCCTTCGACCGGGCACGCATCGGCGAGGACGCACCCGCCTCGGCCACCAACTGCTACGGCCGCTTCGATGTGGCCACGCGCCGCATCGACAGCTTCTTTGCCGGCCCGACGCACGGGCTGCAGGAAGTCAGCTTCGTGCCACGCAAGGGCGGTGCCGAGGGCGAAGGATACCTGGTGGGCGTGGCGGAAAACTTCGCCGAACGCCGCGGCGAGCTGGTGATCGTCGATGCACAGCGCCTGGCCGACGGTGAGCTCGCGCGCGTGCTGCTGCCCTTCCGCCTGAGCCCGCAGGTGCACGGCGTCTGGGCCGGCGCCGACGAGCTGCCGCTGGCCTGAGGCGGCCGGCCGTTCAGTCGGCCTGGCGGAACTTGCGCGAATTGCGGCGCATCAGCGCCAGCACCCACGCATGCGGCAGCAGGCGTGGCAGCAGGCACACCAGCTTGTAGAACAGGCCGGGCACGACCAGCACCCTGCCCCGCTCGGCCGCCTCGATGCCGGCGCGCGCCACCTCCTCCGCGCTCAGCCAGACCCAGCCCGGCAGGCGGTTCATCATTGCGCGGCTGCCCACCACGTCGTGGAATTCCGTTCGCGTGAACCCGGGACAGAGCGCGGTGGCGTGCACGCCCGCATCGGCGTTCTCGATGGCCAGGGATTCGGTGAAGCGCACCATGAAGGCCTTCACCGGCGCGTACAGCGTCTGGCCGTCGGGCCCGGGGATCAACGCCGCCACCGAGGACACGTTCAGGATGCGGCCGGCGCCATGCGCGCGGATCTCCGGCAGGAGCCGCCACGTCAGCTCGCTGACCGCGCCCACCATCACCTGCAGGAAGTCGACGTGGGTGCGCCAGTCACTGCGGTGGTAGCGACCGGCCACGCCATAGCCCGCGTTGTTGACCAGGATGCGCACCGCCAGGCCGCGGCCGTGGATCTGCTCCACCAGCTGCGCGGGGGCCGAAGGATCGGACAGGTCCGCCGCGATGACCTCCACGGGCACCTGCTGGCGCAGCTCGGCGGCCAGCGCCTCCAGCCGCTCCACCCGCCGAGCCGTGAGGACCAGTGGCACGCCCCTGCGGGCGTATTCACGCGCAATCGCCACCCCGATGCCGCTGGAGGCGCCGGTCACCAGTGCATGGCCGGAATGGTTCGTGGCAGTCACGGTCACGGCATCATACTGCGGCAAGGCGACTGCATCACGGGCGTCTGTCCTACATCCCCGCGGCGTGCCTGCTCCTAGGATGGCCGGCATCAACTCTGGAGGTGTCTATGAGCTGGCTCTTCGTGATCATCGTGGGAGGCATCGTCGGCTGGATCGCCAGCATGCTGATGAAGACCAATGGCCAGATGGGCATCATCGCCAATGTGCTGGTCGGCATCGTCGGTTCGGCGCTGGGCTTCTGGCTGGCCGGACTCATCGGCATCGCGCCGGGCAACGGCATCCTGCGCTTCCTGATCGCACTGGCGGGCGCGGCGCTGCTGATCTTCATCCTGCAGGCCCTGGGCGTGTTCCGGCGGCCATCGACTCGCTGACAGAGCGGCTTGCGCGGCCCTGCCGCCGCCGGCAGGGCCGCGTTCCTTTCATCCCCTCGCGAAGTCGCAGCGGCCGGCCCGGCGCGGCTCCTACCAGCCGGACTCCATGCCGTAGGGCACCGTGGTCAGCACGGCCTCGATCTGCCGGATCTGCCCGTCGACGATCTTGAACAACTCGGCGATGTAGAACGAGAAGGGCTGGCGGAACATGGGCTGCACGTCGATGGGCGTGCGTTCCAGCGTGTTCGACATCTTCTCCGGCGTGCCGTCGTGATCGAAGTAGCCCCAGCCGAAGGCCAGGCCCTTGGTGCGGTCCACCACCTCGAAGCGCCGCTCGCGGATGTCGGCGACGATGACCTGGAAGCCGGTGTCGAACTGCGTCCTGCAGTCCATTGAAGCAATGCTGCCGGGTGTCGCATCCGGGTTGCTGGCCATGATGTTGCCGTTCTCGCGGCGCTGGCACTGCGGCGAGAAGGACACGCCGTACGAGCTGGTTCCAGTGTCGATGCCGGTGAAGTAGGCATTGCTGATGCGCACCAGCTCGGCGCGGGGCAACCACTGCTCCTGCGGCAGCACCTGGTTCATCAGCGGATGCGGCTCGGTGAACTCGCGCGGCGGCGCCCCACCCGCGCCGCCCGCCGGCCCACCACCCACGCGGCGGTTCACCAGCACCTCGAGCTCGGAAACCCGGCCATCCGGCTCGACGCGCAGCCGCGCGGCATACCAGTTGTTGTTGCCGTTCTCGTTGATGCGACCGAGGATGCCCGCCTGGCCCTCCTCCTCGTCGATGACGTCGAGGCGATAGGTCGGCATGGCCGAGGCGGTCGCCCACAGGCCGTCGCCGAGATTCAGCCGCACGCCGTTTTCCGTGTACTTGACGTTGCGCGTCACCGGCAGCCGTGATGGATCGCGCGCCACCAGCGCCCCCAGGTAGGTATCGAGCGTGCGCTGCAGGCACACACGGCTCTTGTCGCAATCGGCGCTGGCGGCTGCGGCGGGCGTCACCGGCAGGGCGGTCGCCATGGCGAGGAGCGCCAGGATCGAAGGCTTCATCATCCCCCCCCTTGATCTTCGTTGGCCGGGTGACGGCAGTATATCGGAGCACATGTTGCGCCGGTCGCACGACCGTCGGCGCAGAAGCCGCGGGTCACGCCCCGCGCAGACCCTGCGCCTCAGGGCGCCCAGTAGACCTCCACTTCGGGATGCGCGAGGACCAGCAGCGCCGCCACCGGCCATCGCTCCGCCTTCGCGCCCCGCGCGACCTCCCCGATCAGCCGGCGCTTGGACTCCCCCGTCACGAACAGGAACAGCCGCGCCGTGCCCGCCAGCGCCGCCAGGTTCAGCGACACGCGCTGCGCCGGAGGTGCAGGCGCGCGCATGGGCACGCAGGCCGGCCTTGCCGCGGCATCCAGCGCGCCGGCAAGGCCCGGGCTTCCCGGGAACAGCGAGGCGAAATGCCCGTCCTCCCCCATGCCCAGCACCACGGCGTCGAAGGGCCAGGCGGCCGCGGCGATGGCGTTCCAGGCTGCCGTCGCTGCCCGGCCCGTGTCCGACGGCGCGGCCGGGAGCGGAATGAAGTTCGCGGCCGCCGCAGGCCCCTGCAGCAGTTCGCGCCGCACCAGCGCGGCATTGCTGGCCGCGTCGCCCTCCGGCACGCAGCGCTCGTCGGTGAGCGTGACGTGCACCCGCTCCCATGGGAGTTCGACGCGTCGCAGTGCATGGAACAGCGGCAGCGGCGTGCGCCCGCCGGGCACCGCCAGTCCGGCAATGCCCCGCACCTGGATGCCGGACCTGAGCGCCGCAGCCACCTCGGCCGCGAGCGCCGCGGCGGCCTGTTCCGCATTGCCGAAGGCCTGGAAGATCACCCCTCGCCGTTCCAGTCGAAGCCGTCGCGGCTGATCAGCGAGGTGGCCGCCGATGGGCCCCAGCTTCCGGCCGTGTACTGCCGGGGCGCGCGGTCATGCGCCTGCCAGCCCTCGCGGATGGGATCGATCCAGCGCCACGCCGCATCCAGCTCGTCGCGCCGCATGAACAGTGTCAGGTTGCCCTTGATGATGTCGGTGAGCAGCCGCTCGTAGGCATCGAGCTGCCGCACCTTGAAGCTCTCGACCAGGTCCAGTGACAGGTTCACCGGCTTGAGCAGCATGGTTTCGCCCGGGCTCTTGGCCTGCACCGTCAACGTGATCGCATCCCGGGGCGAGAGCAAAATGGTCAGGCGGTTCGGATGCTGCCCCACCGTGGTCTGGAAGATCCGGTGGGGCACGTCCTCGAAGGTCATCACGATCTCGGAGAGCTTTTCCTGCAGCCGCTTGCCGGTGCGCAGGTAGAAGGGCACGCCGGCCCAGCGCCAGGTATCGATCTCGGCCTTCAGTGCAACGAAGGTTTCGGTGGTGGAGCCGGGCGGAACCCCCTCCTCCTCCAGGTACCCGCGCACCGGCTGCCCGCCCACGGCGCCGGCCTTGTACTGGCCGCGCACGGTCTTCGCCAGCACGTCGGCCCCGGCGATGGGCCTGAGCGCGCGCAGCACCTTCAGCTTCTCGTCGCGCATGGCGTCCGGATCGCTGGAAGTGGGCGGTTCCATCGCGATGATGCACAACAGCTGCAACAGGTGGTTCTGCACCATGTCGCGCAGCGCGCCGGTCTGGTCATAGAACGGCCCGCGCCCTTCCATACCCAGCGTTTCGGCCACCGTGATCTGCACGTGGC
>QGUX01000207.1 GCA_003242275.1 Pseudomonadota bacterium
TCTCGGTGGTGTCTTCCGCCGCCGGCAGCTCCTCGCCCCCGCCCGGTTGCGGCGGCGGCTGCTCGGCCGCGCGCAGCGGCAGGGACAGCAGCGTCAGCATGGCCAGCGGCACCAGCCTGCGAAGGATCCTGTTCATGGCGCAGCCCCCGTTGCAAAGCGCGCGACGCGGAAGCCCACATCCGGCGCGGCGTTGCCGCCGCGCTCCCGCCACGCCACGCGCAGTTCACCAATGCTTCCCGTGCGCCAGCTCGCGCCGCGCACGGCATGCGGACCGTTGGTGGCCGGCCCCATCGGATCGGTCACCGGCCCCGGGGCCGGCAGCGACTCGTACACGTCGTGCACCCACTCGGACACGTTGCCGCCCATGCCGTACAGGCCGAGGGGCGTGCGCCCGTAGCTCCTCACCGGCGCGATCACCGGATGCTCGTCGCGGTAACCGGCGAAATGCGAGCGCAGCGGCAGGTCGCGCACGGGCTTGTCCGGTACCGATTCCTCGCCCGCGATGTTGGCCGCACCCGCCGGCGGCGGCAGCTCGTCGCCCCATGCAAAACGCTGCCAGCGCCGGCCGTCCACGTAGCGCGCCGCGTACTCCCATTCGGCCTCGGTGGGCAGGCGGTAGCCCTCGTTCAGCGGCTGCACCAGCTGCCAGCGGCCGTCGCGGCGCTCGTAGGCCGGCGGCAGTCCCTCGCGCAGCGACAGCCAGTTGCAGAACTCCACCGCGTCGTTCCAGGTGACGTTGCTGACGGCCTGGTCGTCGAGGTCCAGCGACTGGCCCATCGCGATGCCCGAGACGTGGTTGGGCCTGAAGGCGCGGAACTGGGCATTGCTCACTTCAGTGGCGGACAGGTAGAACGCCCGCGTCAGCCGCACCGTGCGCTGCACCTCGTTGCTGCGGCGGCCCTGCTCGCGCCGGGCGCTGCCCTGCACGTACTCGCCGGCCGGCAGCAGCACCAGCGTGCCGAGCAACGGGCTCTCGATGCGGGACGGCGGCGGCGGTGGCGGCGGCGGCGGCGGGGCCGCCGTGTCGGCCGCGGATTCCTCCACCGGCGTGCCGGCGGGCACCGAACCGGAAGGCGCCACGGAAGCGACCCGCCGCGGCGGCGGCGGCACGCGGCCGAGGTCGACGCGTCCCAGGTCCAGCGTCTGGCCGGCGATGACGGCCACCTCGCTGCGCCAGGTGCGCCCGGCCGCGGTGAGTTCCAGCTGGTGCAGCCCGGCGGCGAGCTGCAGCCGCTGCGGCGCCGTGCCGCGCGCCACGCCGTCGATGCGCACCGTGGCGCCGGCAGGCGTGGAGTCGAACTCCAGCCAGCCGAGCGCGGGCTCGAGCTCGGCGGCCAGCGCCTGGCGCCGGCCACCGCCCTGCACGTCGATCCGCGTCACGTGGTCCACGTGGTCCCTGGCGCGCAGGATCAGGTCGTGCACGCCGGCGGGAATCTCGATCTCGCCCGGCACGCGCCCGGCCACGCGGCCATCCACCAGCAGCTCCGCCTCCACGCCGCCGGTGTCGATGGCGAGCACGCCGGGCAGGTACTCCAGTTCCACTTCGAGCGGCTTCGCCGCGGCCAGCGCCCGCGACACGTTCAGCTTCAGCACCCGCGTGCGATAGCCGGGATGGGAAACCTCCACCTGCCGCTGGCCGGGCAGCAGGAAGATGCGGCCGGCGCTGCGCCAGTGGACCAGGCTGGGCGATTCCACCCGCGCGCCCTCGGGCAGCACCTCGATGGGCACGGGCACCAGCGCCACCAGCACGCCGACGATGGCGAGCACCAGCGCCGCCGCAATGGCGATGGCGGCATTGCGCAGCGCGCGCGGCCGCGCGGCCGCGGCGTGCGCCGGTGCTTCCGGTGCGCGCGCCGCGAACACCTCGCGCACGCCGGCTTGCACCTCGTCGCCCGGCAGCTCGCCCTGGCGCAGGGGCGCCACGGTGGCATTGCCGGCCAGGTGCACGACGTCGATGCGACCCCGACCCGGATGCAGGATGACCTGCGCCGAACCCAGCGACAGCACGTCGCCGTCCACCAGCGGCTGCGTGGCAGCGAGCGCGATGCCGTTGAGCGCCGCGGCGCCGGCAAGCAGCGGTTCTGCCAGCCACTGCGTCCCGCCCGGCGCGATGCGCAGCACCTGCCCTTCCACGCCCGGCAGGACCAGCGCCGCGCCATCGCCTCCCAGGACGAGGGGCAGCGTGGCGGCCCGGTCCCCCAGCGGTTCGTGGATGCGGACTTCGAGGTTCATGCCGTGCCGTGACCCATCAGATGCGCTCCGTGCACAGTACCGCCAGCGCCGCCGTGCGCTGGCCCGGTTCGATGTTCAGTTCCAGGCGCACGTCGCGGAATCCCTCGCGTCGCCCGATCACGGTGTACTGGCCCGGCGGCAGGGCAAGTTCCCGGGTTTCGAATCGTCCCAGCTCGCCCACCTGCACCACGCGGACCTCGGTGTTGTTGTCGGAAGTGAGTTCCACGCGCACCGGCTCGCTGAGCATGGCCAGGCGGCCGCGCAGCCACTCGAGCTGCGAACGCAGCCGCGGTGAGCCGTCGCCGGTGTCGGTGGCACTGCCGCGCGCCAGCGCGCGCTGCGCGGCCTGCCGCACGGCCGGCGCGGTGAGCCGCTCGGGCCTGGCCTGGTAATCGGCCAGTTCGCGGTCCAGTTCCAGCCGCCGTTCGCTGCGCGAGAGACCCTCCTGCGCGAACAGCAGGCCGGCATCACGCTCGAGCACGG
Organism: Pseudomonadota bacterium; assembly: GCA_003242275.1. The sequence continues at coordinate 2,716 of QGUX01000207.1, forward strand.
CGCGGTAATGCGCGACGGCCTCTTCCCAGCGCTCGGCGGCCTCCAGCTCAGTGCCCGTGGCGAGGTCGGCCGCGTTCTGGCGGTTGCGGTGGATTTCGGCGATGCGCCGCTGGCCCTCGACCACGCGCGCATCGTCGGGCCGCACCATGGCCGCGCGCGCATACGCGGCCTGCGCGGTGGCCACGTCGCCGGTGCGCAGCGCCTCGGCCGCCGTGGCCACGTGCTGCTCGAAGGCCGCCGCCGCCAGGCGCGCGGCCACCCGTTCCAGCGCGCTGCGCGCGGCCGCGAAGCCGGGCTGCTGGTCCAGCAGCGCCAGGTACAGGTTGCGCGCGGCCTCGAGGTCGCCGGCCGCCTCGGCGCGCGTGCCCTCGGCGAGCCGCGCCAGAAGTTCCTGCTGGCGCACGGCCGCGGCCAGTCCGGCCAGCGCTTCCTCGTTGTCGGCCTCGAGCACCAGCGCGCGGCGGAAGGCGGCGCTGGCTTCCGCGGGCTTGAGTTCCTCCAGGGCACGGCGGCCGGCGCGCAGTTCGTCGGCCAGCGTGGGAACGGCGGCGGGCGCAGCGATCCCGTGTTCCGGCGCGGCTTCCGCGGCGACAGGCGTGTCGGCCGCGGGCGGTGCATCGTCCTGCACCAGCGCATCGGCCACCGACAGCGGCGCGGCGGGCGCCGTGCCCGCGGAAGCATCCACCACCTGCTCGGGCGAGGGTTCCGGCAACACGGCCAGCAGCAGGAGCCCGGCAATGCCGGCGGCCACCAGTGCCCACCACCAGGCCTGCCGGCTTCGCGGCGCGCCGGGGGTGCGCACCGCATGCGTACCCGTGGCTTCGACCACGATGCCGCCTTCCTCGGGCAGCGCGCCGGCGTCCAGGCAGCGCTGCAACTCCTCGATCACGCTGGACAGGGAAGGCCGCGCGCCCGCCTCGCGCGCCAGCATGGCCTGCACGAGGTCGATCAGCGCCACGGGTGCGGGCAGTACCGGCACCGGCCGCGGCGGATCCTGCTCCTGCACCCGGCGCGCATCAAAGTGCGGATAGAACGGCGGATAACGCGTCAGCAGTTCGTAGGCCAGTGCGCCGAGGCCGTAGACGTCGTCGGCGGGACTGGCCGGATCGCCGCGCAGCTGCTGCGGGCTGGCCGAGAACGGCGAGCCATTGGCCGGCGCATCGCGGCTTCCCGTCTCGGTGGAAGTGCCGAAATCGGCCACCCGCACCTTTCCCGCGGCATCGAACAGCACATTGCCGGGCTTGATGTCCCGGTGCACGATGCCGCGCGAATGCGCGTGCTCGAGCACGCGCGCCACCTCCACCAGCACCGGCACGATACGACGCCAGGAGGCGCCGCGCAGCCGCGAGGCGTTGCCGCCGGCCGCGTGCTCCATCGGCAGGAACACGGCGTCGCCGTCGCGCACCGGCTCTTCCACGCGCAGCACTCCGGGATGCTCGAGGAAGCGCGCCATGCGCGCCTCGTGCCGCAGCACCGGCAGCGCCTCGTCGATGCCGCAGGCCGTGAGGTGCAGGAACTTCAGCGCGACGCGCGAGCCGGTGCGCTCGTCCTGAGCGGACCAGACTTCCGCATGCCCGCCATCGCCCAGCCGTTCCTCGAGTACGTAGCGGTCGGCCAGCCTGCGTCCGGCATCAAGGCTCGCCATGGTCCGGGGCGGCCTCCGCGGCCTGGTACTCGCGCAGCATCTCGCGCCACTGCCGGTACTGCTCCTCGGCGGTGCCGGTCAGGCGCAGCGTGCGACCCTCGATCTCGACCACCTGCTCGGCCACCGAGCTTTCCATCGAGCGGGCCAGCTCGCCGAAGGCCTGCGCATGCGTGCGCGCATCGGCGTACTTCTGCAGGCCGGAGAGGAAGGCGGCGATGCCGCCGGCGGTGCCGGCGTAGCGCGCCACGCTCTCCAGGTCGCAGCTGGAGTAGCTGTCGCAGCTGCTGGGCACGAGGATGGAAGCCAGCACCGCCGCGGCGCCGAGCACGGTGCGCGTGCGGGCGCTGGAACGCGCGCGCTCCTCGCGCGTGATCTCGTCGTACGAGGTACGGCGGAAATCCCCGTAGGGCTGCTCCATCTGCTCGGCGAAACTGGTGTAGTAGCCGTCCAGCGTGTCGATCACGGCGGCGTCGCGCTCGCGGATGCGCTCGATGCGCTCCACCAGCGGATCGTTGTCGGCGGGCAGGCGCGCCACGCGCACCACCTGCGGCCCCTTCTTGCCGGCCTGCTCCTGCTTCAGGTAGCCGGCCATGGCCTCGGGCGCGAGGTCGGCGCCGAATTTCAGCTGGGTGACGTGCCGCAGCTCGCGCAGCGCATTGGCGTCGAACTGGTTGCGGGCCGCCAGCAGGTCGTTGGCGATGGTCGAGTACACGTTCTGGAAGGGATCGCGCGCCTTCAGCGCCGCCTCGGTCTTGTAGCTGCCGATGTCGGCTTCGCCCTCGTAGCGCTTCCTGTCGATCCACACGCGCCCGGCCGCGTCGCGGGCGGTGATCTCGATCTCCATCCGCCTGCCGGTGGACTCGATGATGCGGCCGTCGACCTCGACGTCGACGAACTGCACGCTCTCCGGTCCCACGCGCACCGCGCCCCACTGCGCGCTGCGCTCCAGCGTGTCGCGCAGGCGCACGGCGAAGAAGCTCGCCTCGGCGCGGCGCAGCTCGGGATAGATGCGCTTCTTCGCCAGCGCATCCGGATCGTCGGCGATGTCCTCGGGAATGCCGGGATCGAAGGTATGCACCACCACGTCCAGGCGCTGGTCGGCCGGAATGACCTCCATGGCCTGGCGGGCCTCGATGCGGGGCTGCGGCCGCGTCTCCTGCACCACACAGCCAGTCACCAGCACCGCGGCCAGCGCCGCGACGGTGAGACGGAATGTGAAGGCGAGACGGTGCATGTCAGCCTCCTTTCTTCTGGGTGTTCTCTTTGTAGTCGATGTATTCCTTCCAGAGCTTCTCCTTCAGCTCCGGATCCGTTTCCTCCTCGGCGGCCTTGCGCAGGCGGCGCGCGATGATGTCGTCGTCGTCGCCGGCGGGAATCTCGCGCGCGATCACGCCGCTGCCGGTGCCGCCCGAGGCGCCGGTGCCGCTGCCGCCACTGGACTGGCCGGGGCCTTCGCCCTCGCTGCCGCGGCCCACGCCTTCGGACCGCAGGTCGCCGGCGCGGTTCCTCGCCAGCGCCCGGTCGGAATCCTCGCTGCCGTAGCGGTCGAGCACATTCTCACCCGTGGCCGAGCCGGCATTGCCGGCACGCGCGTCGCGCTGCCGGGCCACCTGCTCCTGTTCCTTGCGCAATTCGGCATCGAACCGGTCCAGCGAGGCCTGCAGCCGGGCATCCACCGCGGCCCGGCGCTCGGCCGGCGTCGCCGCAACCGGCACGCCGGTATCGGCCGTGCCCGGGCCACCCTGGCCGGTGGAACCCGCGCTGGCGCCTGCCCCGGCATCGGCGCTACCACCCGCGCCGCCGGCAGTGCCGGCTGCACCTGTGCCGGCGCCGCCACCGCCCGGCGTGGCCGCAGCACCCGCGCCTCCGGCCGTCGCCGCCGCGCCCGCATCCGCGCCACCGGGCGTCCCTGCGGCGCCTCCGCCAGGCGTCCCCGCGCCCGTCCCGGACCCCGGCCCCGCACCGCCGACGCCAATACGGGCGCCCCCCCCCTGCCAC
>QGUX01000208.1 GCA_003242275.1 Pseudomonadota bacterium
CGTCAGAGATCGGGACCGGCCGGGGGGGGGGGAGTGCGGGTGCGCCCCGGGGGCGGGCGCTTCTCCGCCCGAACGGGCGGGCGGCCAGCTTGGCCAGGGTGGTGGTCTTGCCCGCACCCTGCAGGCCGGCCAGCAGGATCACCGCCGGGGGCGAGTGGCGCAGCTCGAAGGGCTGCGGCCGGCCGCCCATCAGCGCCACCAGCTCGTCGTGGATCACACCCACCAGCGCCTGGCCGGGCGTCAGGCTGCCCTGCACCTCGGTGCCGATGGCCTTGGCGCGCACGGCATCGATGAAGCGCCTGACCACCGGCAGGGCCACGTCGGCCTCCAGCAGTGCCATGCGTACTTCGCGCAGCGTCTCGGCGATGTTGTCTTCGGTGAGGCGGCCGCGGCCGCGCAATGCCTCGACGGCCTTCGACAGCCGTTCGGTGAGTCTGGAGAACATGGGACCGATTATACCGGCCGGGAGGGCAGCGCCTGGCGCAGCGCGTCCCCGATGCGCGCCACGCCGGTCACGGTGATGCCCTCGATGGCGGCTCGCGGACGGTTGGCCTCGGGCACCAGCGCGCGCCGGAAGCCCAGCTTGGCCGCCTCGCGGATGCGCTCCTCGCCGAAGGCCACCGGGCGCACCTCGCCGGTCAATCCCAGTTCGCCGAACACCACCAGGTCCGCCGGCAGCGGCTCATCCGCGAGGCTCGAGGCCAGCGCCAGCGCCACCGGCAGGTCGGAAGCCGGCTCGTCGATGGTCAGCCCGCCGACCACGTTGGCGAACACGTCATGCTCCTGCAGCGCGAGGCCGCCGTGCCGGTGCATCACCGCCAGCAGCATGGCCAGCCGCCCGGCATCGATGCCCTGCGCCACGCGCCGCGGCGAGCCCAGGCGCGAGGGATCCACCAGCCCCTGCACCTCCACCAGCAACGGCCGCGTGCCATCGCGGGTCACCATCACCACGCTGCCGGCCACCGGCTGCGGCGCACGGGCCAGGAAGATCGCGGCCGGGTTCTTCACTTCCTTCAGGCCCGAGTCCTGCATCAGGAAGAAGCCCAGTTCGTTGGCGGCGCCGAAGCGGTTCTTGGCCGCGCGCACGCGGCGGAAGCGGCTGCCGGCATCACGCTCGAAGTACAGCACCGTATCGACGAGGTGCTCGAGCAGGCGCGGGCCGGCGATGGCACCATCCTTGGTCACGTGGCCCACGATCAGGATCGCGGTGCCGCTGCCCTTGGCAAAGCGCACCAGCGCCGCCGTGCACTCGCGCAGCTGCGTCACCGCGCCGGCAGCGCCCGGCACGCCCGCGAGCTGCATGGTCTGGATGGAGTCGATCACCAGCAGCGCCGGACGCTGCGCGCCGGCCAGTGCCAGCACCGTGTCCAGGTCGGTCTCGGCCACCACCTGCACCTGCTGCCAGGCGCCGCCCAGCCGGCGCGCCCGCAGGGCCACCTGTGCGGTGGACTCCTCGCCGGTGGCGTACAGCACCGGCCGCCGGGCGGCCAGCGCGCCAGCCACCTGCAGCAGCAAGGTGGACTTGCCGATGCCCGGTTCGCCGCCGAGCAGCGTCACCGATCCTGGCACCAGTCCCCCGCCCAGCACCCGGTCGACCTCGTCCATGCCCACCGCGAGGCGGGCGAGTTCCCCCTGCCCGGCGGTCTGGATGGCCTGGTTGAGCGGCTGGGCGGCGCTCGCGGCCACCAGCGCGGCGGCACGCGCCTTGCCCGCAGCGCCGCGGGCCGGCGCCCCCGCCACGGCCGACAGCGTGTTCCATTCGCCGCAGTGAGGGCACTGCCCCTGCCACTTGGCCGTCTGGCCGTGACACGCGTCACAGATGAAAGTGGTGGCGGGATTGCGGGCCAAGGGCGTGAGGTCCAGTCGTCATGCCCGGGAATGGGGGCGGCGTGAGAATGCCAGCCCGCGACGCAGGCCACAAATCCGGTGGCCGGGACCACCAAACCGGCGCTGTTCCAGTGCAGCCGGTGCCAGAGTTAAGTACGATCCGGCAAGTTTTGGGGAGCACACCGGAACCAGCCACCTGATGAGCCTGAAAGGCAAACTGCACTGCGTTGGCCAGACCGACACGGGCAGGGTCCGCGAGCACAACGAGGACATGATCGCCGTGGACAGCGACATCGGGCTCGCCGTGCTGGCCGACGGCATGGGTGGCTACAACGCCGGCGAGGTCGCCAGCGGCATCGCGGTGAAGACCGTGGTCAACCTGGTGCGCGAGGCCCTGCAGATGCAGGACCTGTCCGTGCCCGATCCGCACACCGGCCTGTCGCGGCCGATGATCATCCTGCGCGACGCCATCCAGCGCGCCAACAAGATCATCTACCAGACCGCGCGCACCCAGACGCAGTGCCAGGGCATGGGCACCACGGTGGTGGCCGCCCTCTTCTACGACAACAGGATCACCGTGGCGCACGTCGGTGACTCGCGCCTGTACCGCATCCGCGGCAACGAGATCGAGCAGGTGACGCTCGACCACTCGCTGCTGCAGGAGCTGGTGGACCGCGGCTTCTACTCGCCCGAGGAGGCGCAGCGCGCCTCGAACAAGAACTACGTCACCCGCGCGCTCGGCGTGGAAACCCAGGTCGAGGTCGAGATGCAGGAGCTGCCCGTTCACAAGGGCGACATCTACCTGATGTGCTCCGACGGGCTCTCGGACATGATCGGCGACGACGACATGGTCGTCACGGTCAACACCTTCGGCACCAACCTGTACTCGGTCGGCCAGCACCTGATCCAGCTCGCCAACGACAACGGCGGCAAGGACAACATCTCGGTGGTGCTCGCGCAGGTTCTCGATTCATTTCCCGCGCGGCGCGGTATATTTGACAGAATCCTGAAGGTCTTCAGCTAAAGCAAAGGCGCTCAACATGGCAAGGCTAGTGCTGACACTCGACGGCCAGGTCCTGGCCGAATACAACATGAACAAGGAGCGCTACACCGTGGGGCGCCTGCCGGACAACGACATCCGGATCGACAACCCCGCGGTCAGCGGTCACCACTCCCTGATCATCAACATCCTCAACGACTCGTTCCTCGAGGACCTGAACAGCACCAACGGCACCTACGTCAACGGCAAGCTGATCAAGAAGCACGCGCTGCAGCACGGCGACGTGATCACCGTGGGCCACCACCAGCTGCGCTTCGTCGAGGACGACGACGTGCAGCAGGACGAGTTCGAGAAGACCATGGTGATCCAGCCCTCGCAGCGCCCGGTGGAGAAGATCCAGGCCGCGCGCGCCAAGGCCGAGGAATCCCTGGGCACCGGCACGGCCACCAACATCCGCCGCAACGTGCCCGACGGCGCGCAGCAGGTGAAGAAGGCCAAGCTGCAGGTGCTCTCCGGCGCCTTCGCGGGGCGCGAGCTGGAGCTGACCAAGGCGCTGACCACGCTGGGCCGCCCGGGCGTGCAGGTGGCGGCGATCACGCGCCGCTCCGACGGCTTCTACATCGTGCACGTCGAGGCCGACAAGCCGGACAACTATCCGCTGGTCAACGGTGTGCCCATCGGCGCGCAGGCGCGCAAGCTGGCCGACAATGACGTCATCCAGCTCGCCGGCGTGAAGATGGGGTTCTTCGAGAACTGAGGACCGGGGGACCGGCCGCCGGAGGGGCGCCGGTCCGTTCCGGCCCGGGCCTGGACAGCGCCGCAAACAGCAACGCCGCCCCACGGGCGGCGTTTTCATTTCCAGGAAAGGATTCCAGGCCGGACCCTCGTCCGGCCGGACGGGGTTCAGGCCGCGGCGACGGCGGTGCGCGCCAGCGCAGCCTCGTGCTGCTCGAAGGTCTCGCGGGCCATGCACTCGCAGGTGCCGCAGCAGGTGCTGACCTCCAGCTTCTCCCGCAGTGCATCAAAGCTGCGGCATCCCCCGGCCACCGCCCTGGCGATGTCGCGTTCCGTCACGTTCTGGCACACACAGATGACCATGGATCTGGATCCTAATGCGAATCGTTCTTGTTTGCAACACTTGACCTATTACCGCTCGCCCCTTTCCGGGCGGCAAGCTGGTAGCTTGCAGGCCTTGTTCAACCCGCCCGATTTCCGAGGTTCGGCTCCATGCAAGGCGACAAGCAAGTCATCACGTTCCTCAATGCGCAGCTCAAGCTGGAGCTGACCGCCATCAACCAGTACTTCCTGCATGCCCGCATGCTGAAGAACTGGGGCCTGAAGCGCTGGGCCAAGCACGAGTACGACGAGTCCATCGAGGAGATGAAGCACGCCGACTCGCTGGTCGAGCGCGTGCTGACGCTGGGCGGCCTGCCCAACCTGCAGGACCTGGGCAAGCTGCTGGTGGCGGAACACCCGCTCGAGGTGCTCGACTGCGACCTCAAGGCCGAGGTGCAAAGCCAGAAGCACCTGAAGGAAGCCATCGCGTACTGCGAGACCGTGCGCGACTACGTCAGCCGCGAGCTGTTCGAGAAGATCCTCGAGGACACCGAGGAGCACATCGACTACCTCGAGACCCAGGTCGAGCTGGTGTCGCGCGTCGGCGAGCAGAACTACCTGCAGTCGCAGATGCACGAGGAGGAGTAGCCCTCTCCCGCGCGGGACCCGCGCCGGCATCCCCGGCGCGGGGCGGCCCGCCCCAGGCTAGGCCAGCGCCAGCGGCACCCGCTGGCTCACGCCGCACAGCAGCTCGTAGGGAATCGTGCCCGCGTGCGCGGCGATCTCTTCCACCGGCAGTTCCGGTCCCCACAGCACGGCCGCATCGCCCACGCGCACGGCGGGGAGCCGGCCCACGTCCACGGCCAGCATGTCCATGGAGACGCGGCCGACGACACCGGCACGCTCGCCGCCCAGCAGCACCGGCGTGCCGAAGGGCAAGGCGCGTGGCAGGCCGTCGCCATAGCCGGCGGCGACGATGGCCACCTGCGTGTCGCGCGGCGCACGCCAGGCACCGCCATAACCCACGCCCTCGCCCGCCTTCACCCGGCGCACGGCGATCACCGTCGAGACCAGGCGCATCGCCGGCCTCAGGCCGAGCTCGCATCCCAGCAGTTCGGCGAAGGGCGAGACGCCGTACAGCGCAATGCCGGGGCGAACCCACTCCGCATGCGCTTCGGGGTGCGCGAACAGGCCGGCGGAATTGCACAGGCTGCGCTGCCAGTTGCGGCGGCCGGTGAGGCGGCCGAAGCCCTGCAGCTGGCGCGCAGTGGCGGGGTTCTCGTGCTCGTCGGCGGAGGCGAAGTGCGTCATCAGGCGCAGCTCGCGCAGGCGCGGGCCCAGGGCTTCCAGGCGCGCCAGCACGGCCTCCACCTCCTCGGGCCGGAAGCCGAGGCGGTTCATGCCGGTGTCGACCTTGAGCCAGGCCACGAAACGCCCCTCGCCGCGCGCCTGCTCCAGCATGGCCACCTGCTCCTCGCAGTGCACCACCAGCTCGAAGCCCTGGCGCGCGGCCTCGGGCAGTTCCCCGGCATCGAGCAGGCCCTCGAGCAGCACCACGGGCTGCCGGATGCCCGCCGCGCGCAGCGCCAGCGCCTCGGAAAAACGCGCCACGCCGAAGGCATCCGCCTCCGGCAGGCATCCGGCGACCTGCACCAGCCCGTGCCCGTAGGCATTGGCCTTCACCACCGCCATCACGCGGCTGGCCGGCGCCACCTCGCGGATCCGTGCCAGGTTGTGTCGCAGCGCCGCGGCACTCACCTCGGCGCGGATCGGGGAGCTCACCGCAAGACGCCTTCGGCGTAGGCCTCCGGCAGGTAGTTCACGAAGCGCGTGTACTTGCCCTGGAAGGTCAGTACGAAATGCCCGGTCTCGCCGTTCCTGTGCTTGGCCAGCTCCACGTCGGCCTCGCCCTTGCGCGGGGAATTCTTGTCGTAGTACTCCTCGCGGTAGATGAACAGGATCATGTCCGCGTCCTGCTCGATGGCGCCTGATTCCCGAAGGTCGGACATCACCGGCTTCTTGCCCTCGCGCTGTTCCACGCTGCGGTTGAGCTGCGACAGCGCGATCACCGGCACGTCCAGTTCCTTGGCCAGCGCCTTCAGGCCCCGGGAGATCTCCGAGATCTCGGTGGCACGGTTCTCCTTGGTGCCGTTCACCTGCATCAGCTGCAGGTAGTCGACGATGACCAGGTGCAGGCCGTGCTCGCGCTTCACGCGCCGCGCGCGGGCGCGAAGGTCCGTGGGCGTGAGCGCCGGCTGGTCGTCGATGAAGATGCGCGCCTCCTGCAGCTGGCTGGTGGCGGCGCTGATGCGCGCCCAGTCCTGGTCGCTGATGCGGCCGGAGCGGATGTCCTGCAGCGGCACGCCGCCCACCGAGGAGAGCATGCGCGTCATCAGCTGCTCGGTGGGCATCTCCATCGAGAAGATCAGCACCGTGCCGCGCACCTTGTGGTCCAGCGCCACGT
>QGUX01000209.1 GCA_003242275.1 Pseudomonadota bacterium
TTTTGGTTTGCCCCTGGTTTGTGGCGCCCGGCACCGGCCAAAAAACCGGGGAGGTCGGGGCTGGGGGACACCCGCACCGAGGGTGGATGGATGGGCGGCCCCTGCACCACGCGGTTGACCGTGCGCGGGTCGAGCTGCTGGTCGAGCAGCCACCACACGCCGCCCCCCAGCACCGGCGCCAGCATCGCCATCAGCAGCGAGGCGAAGCGCCGCAACCGCGTGGCGTAGTGCAGGTGGCGCCAGGCCACGAGGAAGGCCACCACGCCGGCCAGCGCCACCATCGCCGGCGTGAGCCAGCGCCACTGCAGCGCGAACATCGCCAGGCCGTGCAGCCAGTAGCCCCACGCCCACAGCGCCACGCATACCGAGGCGAGCGCCAGGTGGATGCGCAGCTGCCAGGCGCCCACCGTCAGGCGCGACACCAGCGCCCAGCTTCCCGCCCACAGGCCCAGGATCGCCGCCGCAACCAGCACGCCCACGATCACCGCCTGCGCCACCGCGGTCGGACGCACCAGCCAGGCCATGAACACGGCGAAGGCCAGGCAGGCCAGCACGCCGATGAGGGCGATGGGCGTGCGGTACACCTGCAGCAGGTCGCGGCGGAACAGCCGCTCCGGCGGCAAGGGCTCGCTGCCGGTGCGCACGCGCACCCGGGTACGGCCGATGCGCAGCTCGCCGCCGGTGATCACCCATCCCTCGCGCGCGTCGATGCGCATTCCCTCGATGCGCACGCCGTTCCTGGTGCCCAGGTCCTGCACCTGCACGCGGCCATCCTCCCGCAGCGTCAGCAGCGCATGCTCGGCCGCGGCAAAGGGATCGTCGATCGGGATGTCGCAGGAGAGGCTGCGGCCGATGCTGCAGCGGGTCTGCCCGCCGGTGAACCGCTGGCGCAGCACCACGTCGCCGTGGTCGTCCAGCACCTCCAGCAGCATCACGGGATCCATTGCATGGCTCCCAGGTAGCGCCGCACGAACTGCATGCCGGCCTCGAAGCTCACCCCGCGCAGGTCGAGCTGGCTGACCACCGCGCGCTCGGTGCTGTTGATGCTGGTCACGGTCACGGCGATGTCGTAGAGGCCCGCGAACAGCCGGTACTGGCGCGCGCAGGTGCTGATGCGCGCATCGAAGCCGTCCAGCGACACCAGCGCGCTGCGGCAGGCAAAGGGCGCGACGTGCCGCGAGGAACCCTGGCGCACGATGCCGGCGGCCAGGTCGTTCACGCGCCGCGCGAACTGCAGCGCATGCAGTCCCTGCGAGCGCACCACGCGGTGCTGGAAGGACACGTGCCCCACCTCCAGGTCGAGCAGCAGCAGCACGCCGGCGCGTGCCTGGCAGGACACGGTCTCGGTGCGCAACCCCTCGCGCGCCTCATTGCTGCCGGTGGTGGTGCATTCGAAGGCCGGGCCGGGTCGGGTGGGCAGGCGGTAGCCGAAGAGGGTCTGCGTGGCCTGCGCGGTCGCGGCCTGTCCGGGCGGCCAGGGGTCGAGCACGGCCGGCTCGAAGGCCAGCGCCTGCTGCGCGATCATCGCGCGCAGCTGCGTGGGACTGCGGCCCTCGTCCAGCGGCGCCAGCGCCCGCCGGAGCAGCGGCTCGATGTGCCGTGCCGGCACCACGAAGCCCACCAGCTGGCGGTTGGCCACCACCGACACGTTCACGCCGTATACCGTGCCGCCGGCATCCAGCGCCGGCCCGCCGGACATGCCGCTGTTGATGGCCCCGGTGTAGTGGATGCGCTGTTCGAAGCCGCTGGATACCACGCCATTGGCCACCCCCTCGGTGATGGTGAGGCCGAGGTTCAGCGGAAAGCCGATGGAGTACGCGCGCGCGCCCGGGCGCGGGATGTCGGTGCGCAGGCGCAGCGGCGGCAGGTCGAGCTTCTCCTCCGGCCGGACCACGGCCAGGTCGTTGCGCACGTCCACCGCGTACACGCGCAGGCGGCCGCGGCGGCTGTCCGAGGTCAGGTATTCCAGGCGGAATCGCCGCGGATGCAGCACGGCCTCGGCCACCACGTGGTAGTTGGTGACGATGAATCCCTCGCTGCCCACCGCGAAGCCCGTGCCGTGGAAGGCGCTGCTGGCGGCATCACCGTAGAAACCGCGCACCAGCACCACCGAATCGCGCGCCGCATCCAGGCGCACGCGCGCCGCATTGGACAACGGCAGCTCGGCGAGGTCCGGCTCCTCGACGTCCTCGGCGCGGATCAGCTCACCCTCTTCGGTGATGCGCTGCTGGGGCGGCGCGGGCGGCGGCGGTTCCCTGCCGGCTTCAGCCTTGCGCCGCTCGTCCCCCTGCGACTGCTCTTCCCCTTCGCCTTCCGCGGTGGCGGGCGGCGGCGCATCGCCGCCAACGGATTCCGCCAGCGCCTGCCCGCCCGGGGACGAGGGCTCAGGTGCGTCGGCCGCGGGCAACGCGCCCGCGAGCAGCCAGGCGGCAAGCCCCGCCAGCGGCAGCGCCGATACCCGGCTCAATGCGGCCCTGACCATCGGGCCATCTTAGCGAATCCGGGAGGCGCGACGGGGCCGCCCAGGGCCAGCTGAAGTGCTGCAGGAACTTCTCCGAGTCCTCGCCGGCGATGTCGGCGATGTCCGCCGGATAGGTGATGCGGTACTTGATGTAGCGCCCGCCATGCCGCGCCAGCACCAGCTCGGAATGCACGGGCTGTTCGCTGCCCTGGAAGCGCGTGGAGAAGGAGAAGGACACGGCCTCGGCCTCGATGGCTTCGGGCGTCACCTTCACCTTGCGCCGCCCGGTCACCTGCGCGCCCGGATAGGCAATCAGCACATCGGCACTCTGCCGGACCAGCGCGGTCTCGATGTCCTCCTCGCCGGCCGGGAACACGTACACGGTGACCACCGAGGGAATGTCGCCGCTGTAGCCCACGGAGATGTCGCGTCCCTCCGCGTCGTACTGGTGGCCGGCGAAGCGCGCGAAGGAACCGATGCGCGCAGGGAAGTGGATTCCGGAATCGCGGTGGATGATCTCGCCTGGCCTGGGGCCGGGCTGGAAGGGCTCCACGCGCAGCTGCGCCTGGGGCCGCGGCGCGCTGGCGCAGGCTGCAAGGAACAGGGCGGCGCACAGCGCCACCAGGGGCTTGATGCTGGATGCCACGGTCTGCGCCTCGACGGCCTGGGACGGACGACTCCGGGCCCGATGGTGCCGCGAAACCAGGTGCCGGGGAAGAGCGGACCCAGGCTCCTTCGGTGGCCGCAGGGACGCCTGCCGCCTCCCGGTCCACGTCACAGATTGATCCGCTCGATTTCCCGGGCGGCGATGGCGCGGCCCAGGAACACCGGTCCCACGCGCGCGAAGCGTTCCTCGCCATCGGTGACCAGGAAGCGGCATACGCCCTGCACCTCGCCGGAGGCCAGGCCCTGCTCCGCCAGCAGCCCGGCCAGCGCCTCGGCGGTGGTCACGGCCGAGTCCACGATGCGGACGCCCGGCCCGGCCACCGCCCGGATCGCGCCGGCCAGCGGCGGGAAATGCGTGCAGCCCAGCACCAGCACGTCCGGGGCATCCGCGCCGGTGAACAGCGGAGCCAGGTAGCGCCGCGCCGCCGCCAGCGCCACCTCGCCCTCGGTCCAGCCCTCCTCGGCCAGCGCCACGAACAGCGTGGCCGGCACCGCCGTCACCTGCGCACCGGGCAGCAGCCGCCGGATCTCGCGCTGGTAGGCGCCACCCCGCACCGTGCCCTCGGTGGCCATCACGGCGATGCGGCCGGTGCGCGTGGCGGCCACGGCCGCCCGCGCGCCGGGCTCGATCACGCCGATGATGGGCAGCCCCGGGTTGCCGGCCGCCAGCGCCGGCAGCGCGGCGGCCGAGGCCGTGTTGCAGGCCACCACCACCGCCTTCACGCCGCGCCTCACCAGCGCGTACACGGCCTGCAGCGCGTACTTCTCCACGGTCGCGGCGGTCTTGGTGCCATAGGGCAGGCGCGCCGTGTCGCCCAGGTAGAGGAAATCCTCGCCCGGCAGCCGCTCGCACAGCGCCTTGAGCACCGTGAGGCCGCCGATGCCGGAGTCGAACACGCCGATGGGCAGCGCGCCCGGGCTCATGTGCTTTCGGGTCGCACCTGCGGGAACAGCAGCACGTCGCGGATGGCGGCCTGGTCGGTGAGGAACATCACCAGCCGGTCGATGCCCAGGCCCAGTCCCGCCGTGGGCGGCATGCCGTACTCGAGCGCGCGGATGTAGTCGGCGTCGTACAGCATGGCTTCCTCGTCACCGTCCGTCCGGCGGCGCATCTGCGCCTGGAAGCGCGCCGCCTGGTCCTCCGGGTCGTTGAGCTCGGAGAAGCCGTTGCCCATCTCCCGCCCGCAGATGAAGAACTCGAAGCGGTCGGTGAGGAAGGGATCCTCGTCATTGGCACGCGACAGCGGCGAGACTTCGGCGGGATAGCCGAAGATGAAGGTGGGATCGAGCAGCGTGTGCTCCACGGTGTGCTCGAAGAGCAGCATCTGCAGCTTGCCGGCACCGTCCCGCGGGTCGTACTTCGCGCCCACCTTCTCGCACCAGCCGCGCAGGTATTCCACGTCGCGCAGCCGCGCGGCGTCGAAGCCCGGGTTCTCGTCGAGGATGGCATCCGACATGGATACGCGTGCGAACGGCCGCGCCAGGTTGTACTCGCGCCCCTGGTAGGTCAGCGTCTTCGCGCCCGGCCTGACCTCGTCGACCAGCGCCAGCACCAGCTCCTCGGTCAGGTCCATCAGGTCGCGGTAGTCGGCGTAGGCCCAGTACAGCTCCATCATCGTGAACTCGGGGTTGTGGCGCGTGGACAGCCCCTCGTTCCTGAAGTTGCGGTTGATCTCGTAGACCTTCTCGAAGCCGCCCACCACCAGGCGCTTCAGGTACAGCTCCGGCGCGATGCGCAGGTACATGGGCATGTCGAGCGCATTGTGGTGGGTGACGAAGGGACGCGCCGCGGCGCCGCCGGCGATGGGCTGCATCATCGGCGTCTCCACTTCCATGAAGCCGCGCGCGTCGAGCTCGGCGCGCAGGCGGCGGATGATGCGCGTGCGCGCCTTGAAGACCTCGCGCGAGGCCTCGTTGACGATCAGGTCCACGTAGCGCTGGCGGTAGCGCGTGTCCACGTCCGCCAGGCCGTGCCACTTGTCCGGCAGGGGGCGGAGCGACTTGGTCAGCATGCGCAGGTTCGACACCTTCACCGACAGCTCGCCGGTGCGGGTACGGAACAGCGTGCCCTCGGCGCCGATGGTGTCGCCGATGTCCCAGCCCTTGAAGGCCTCGTACTGGCCCTCCGGCAGCCCGTCGCGCTGCAGGAACAGCTGGATGCGGCCGGTGGGGTCGGCCAGCGTGACGAAGCTGACCTTGCCCATGATGCGCCGGGCCATGATGCGGCCGGCCACCTTCACCCGGATGGCCTTCTGCTCCAGCGCCTCGGCCGCATCCTGCGCGTGCGCCGCATGCAGGTCGCCGGCACAGGCGGTGCGCCGGAAATCGTTCGGGAAGGCGATGCCCTTCTGGCGTAACGCCGCCAGCTTGGCGCGCCGCTCGGCGATCAGCCGGTTCTCCTCGAGGATGGCCTCGGCGGCAGCCGCGGCCCTGTCCGTGCCCTTCTCGTTCATTGCTTACAGTCCCGCCTTCAGGCTCGCTTCCAGGAACTGGTCCAGGTCGCCGTCGAGCACCTTGTCGGTGGCGCCCACCTCCACGTTGGTGCGCAGGTCCTTGATGCGCGACTGGTCCAGCACGTAGGAACGGATCTGGTTGCCCCAGCTCACGTCCGACTTGGAATCCTCCAGCACCTTGGCCGCCGCGTTGCGCTTGTTGACCTCGAGCTCGTAGAGCTTGGCCTTCAGCATCTTCAGCGCCGTGGAGCGGTTCTTGTGCTGGCTGCGCTCGGTCTGGCAGGCCACCACGATGCCGGTGGGGATGTGCTTCAGGCGCACCGCTGACTCGGTCTTGTTCACGTGCTGGCCGCCGGCGCCGCTGGAGCGGTACACGTCCATCTCGATGTCGGCCGGGTTGATCTCGATGTTGATGTCGTCGTCGACCTGCGGCGAGACGAACACCGACGCGAACGAGGTGTGGCGGCGGTTGCCCGAATCGAACGGGCTCTTGCGCACCAGACGGTGCACGCCGGTCTCGGTGCGCAGCCAGCCGTAGGCGTAGTCGCCCTCGAAGGACAGCGTGCAGCTCTTGATGCCGGCCACTTCGCCTTCGTTGACGTCGAGCACCTCGGTCTTGAAGCCGCGGCGCGCGCCCCAGCGCAGGACCACGCGCATCAGCATCTGCGCCCAGTCCTGCGCCCCGGGGCGCCGGGCGCGGGCCTGGGTGTCCGGGAAGCGCCGCCCGGGGACATACCGCCCCGGGAAAATGCGAG
>QGUX01000392.1 GCA_003242275.1 Pseudomonadota bacterium
GCTGCGCCTCCAGCGCGAAGTCCACCATCATGATGCCGTTCTTCTTCACCAGGCCGATCAGCAGCACGATGCCGATCACGGCGATCAGGTCCAGCGGCTCGCGCGTCACCAGCAGCGCCAGCAGCGCGCCCACGGTGGCAGAGGGCAGCGTGGACAGGATGGTGACCGGGTGGATGAAGCTTTCGTACAGCACGCCCAGCACGATGTACATGGTCACCACCGCGGCCAGGATCAGCCACAGCGTGTTCGACAGCGAGGAACGGAATGCCTCGGCCGCGCCCTGGAAGCGCGCCTCCACCGACAGCGGCAGGCCGATCTCGCGCTGCGC
The DNA here is from genome assembly GCA_003242275.1 of Pseudomonadota bacterium. The sequence continues at coordinate 329 of QGUX01000392.1, forward strand.
GGCCTCGATGGCCTCGACCGCCTCCCCGAGCGATGCGCCGGGCGCGAGGTTGAACGAGATGGTGGACGCGGGGAACTGGCCCTGGTGGTTCACCAGCAGCGGCGTGGGCCGCTGCGTCACCGTGGCCACCGTGGACAGCGGCACCGGTCCGCCGGTGCGCGTGGGAACGTAGGTGGTCTCCAGCGCCGCGAGGCCGTCGCCGCGGCTCGGGTCCACCTCGAGCACCACACGGTACTGGTTGGCCTGGGTGAACAGCGTGGCGATCTGGCGCTGGCCGAAGGCGCTGTACAGTGCGTTGGCGATCTGCGCCACCGACACGCCCAGCCGTGCCGCCTGGTCGCGGTGGATCTCCACGTAGGCCTGCAGGCCCTGGTTCTGCAGGTCGCTGGCCACGTCGCTGAGCGCCGGCACCTGCTGCAGGCGCTCGAGCAGGCGGTTGGTCCACAGCGCCAGCTCCTCCATGTCGGGCGAGGTCAGCGTCATCTGGTACTGCGTGCGGCTGACGCGGTCCTCGATCGACAGCTCCTGCACCGGCTGCAGGTAGGCGCGGATGCCCGTCACGCCGGTGGCCGGGTCGGACAGCTTCGTGCGCAGCCGCTCGATGATGGCCTGGGCGCGATCGGCGCGCTCCTCGTGCGGCTTGAGGTTGACCAGCATGCGGCCGCTGTTGAGCGTGGTGTTGGTGCCGTCCACGCCGATGAAGGAGGACAGGCTGGCCACGGCGGGATCCTCGAGGATCTTCTCCGCCAGCGCCTGCTGGCGTTCAGCCATGGCGGCGAAGGAGATGTCCTGCGGCGCCTCGGTGACCACCTGCAGCACGCCGCTGTCCTGCGAGGGGAAGAAGCCCTTGGGCACGACCATGTACAGGCCCGCGGTCAGCACCAGCGTGGCCAGCATCACCAGCAGAGTGGGCCGCTGGCGGTCCAGCACCCAGTCCAGCCAGACGGTATAGCGCGCGATCACGCGGGTCAGGAAATCCTCGCGCTCGTGCTGCAGCTCGCCCTTGAGCATGCGCCCGGCCATCATCGGCGTCAGCGTCAGCGACACCAGCAGCGAGATGAAGATGGCCACGGCCAGCGTCACCGCGAACTCGTGGAACAGCCGGCCGACCACGTCGCCCATGAACAGCAGCGGGATCAGCACCGCGATCAGCGAGATGGTCAGCGACACCAGCGTGAAGCCGATCTCCTTCGCGCCATCCAGCGCCGCCTGCAGCGGCGGCTTGCCCATCTCGCGGTGGCGGGCGATGTTCTCCAGCATCACGATGGCGTCGTCGACCACGAAGCCGGTGGCGATGGTGAGGGCCATCAGGCTCAGGTTGTTGATCGAGAAGCCCAGCAGGTACATGGCGCCGAAGGTGCCCACCAGCGACAGCGGCACCACCACGCTGGGGATCAGCGTGGCCGAGGCATTGCGCAGGAACAGGAAGG
>QGUX01000393.1 GCA_003242275.1 Pseudomonadota bacterium
TGTCCGGATCCACCAGCACCAGCGAGGGCAGCTCGGTACCCTGGTAGAAGTCGGGAATGCCCGGCGCGGTCAGCTTCAGCGTGAGCGCGGCCAGCGCATTGAACAGGCCGAAGTACAGCACCGTGTCGATCACGGAGCGGAAGTAGCGCTCGAAGCCGGCGACGCCCCGCTCCGGCAGCATGCGCATCACCAAATCGCGCAGCTCGCGTTCCACCTCCTCGTCCGGATCCAGCCAGGAGGTGCTCTGCTTGGCCTCGCGCGCGGCCTTGGTCGCGTACTCGCACAGGCGCGTGCGCAGCGCATCCATGTCGGCCGTGGCCGGATCAGCCGGCCAGATGCCCAGCAGCGATTGCAGCAGCAGGTACTCCTGCACCACCTCGGGCGCGCCCACCTCGCGCCGGTGGTGGCGCTTCAGGCGCCGCCAGCGGCTCACGCAGGCGGCCCATTCATGCGGGATCTCCGACAGCACGCACAACCGCCAGCGCACGTCCTCGCCGCGCTTGCTGTCGTGCGTGGCCGTCGAGAGCATGGTGCGCGGCCAGTCGCGCGCCCGCTCCTCGTTGGCCCGGTGCAGCAGGTCGGTGGAAATGCCGCGCGCGTCCGGCTCGGCGCCCACTTCGTTCATCGGCAGGTAGCGCGCGAAGCGGTAGAAGGCGGTGTCCTCCACCCCCTTGGCCATCACCGGCGAGGTGACCTGCTGGAACTTCTGCGTGAACTCCAGCGCCGCCTCGGCGCGCCGGGAGTCGCCCTCCAGTTCGCCCAGCAGCACGCGCTCGATGAACTCCAGCGCCCGGTGCGCACCATGCTTGCGGCTGAAGGCCGCGCCGATGGCCCGGCGAACGTGCTGCACGTCCTCGGCGGAGAGCTGGCCGGCGGCGATGTAGGTGCGGTACACCGGGAAGCAGGCGATCACCTCGACGATGGCCGCGCGCAGGTCGAACAGGGTGAAATCCCGCGTGTTGCGATGCATCTGCGCGAGGCGGTCCAGGCGCGCCGCCAGCCCGCTGATCTCCGCCGCCAGCGAGGTGTGCATCACCTGCTTCTTGCTCTGGTAGACGATTTCGTCGTAGCGCACCGGCCCGCCGACGTGGCGCCGCCAGGTGCGGTCGAGTTCGGCCACGCCCTCGCCCTTCGACAGCCAGCCTGTGACCAGCGCACCGAACTCGTAGCCGGTGGTGCCGTCCACCGGCCAGTCCGCGCGCAGCTTCTCGCCCCCGCCGAGGATCTTCTCCACCACCACCCAGGGACGCGGCCGGTCGTGCTCGGGCGCGAGCACGTCGCGCAGGCGGCGGAAATACTCGGCCGGATCGTACAGGCCGTCGGCATGGTCGACGCGCACGCCGTCGATCAGCCGTTCCTGCCAGAGTTCGCGCAGCAGTCCGTGCGTGGCCGCGAACACCTGCGGATCCTCCATGCGCAGCGCGGCCAGTTCGTTGACGTCGAAGAAGCGGCGGTAGTTGATTTCCTCTCCCGACACCCGCCAGAAGGCCAGCCGGTAGGGCTGCGCCTGCATCAGCTCGTCGAGCAGCTCCGGATCCGGCGACGGCGCGTTGATGCGTTCGAGGGCCACCTCGATCAGCTTCAGCACCGCGGGCTCGCGCGTACACAGCCGCGCCAGGCGGCGCTGGTTCACCTGCCGGTCGCGCTCGCGCACCTGCAGCACTTCCGGCGGTGCCGCCAGCGGCGGCGGCAACGCCGCGAACGCGTCCATCAGGCTGGAAGGTCCCGGCTCCGGGCCATGCTCCGCAC
>QGUX01000394.1 GCA_003242275.1 Pseudomonadota bacterium
TCATGGCCGGCGTGTACTACTGGCTGCCGAAGTGGACCGGCCACATGTACAACATGACCCTGGCCAAGGCGCACTTCTGGCTGTCGGCCATCTTCGTGAACGTGCTGTTCTTCCCGCAGCACTTCCTGGGCCTGGCCGGCATGCCGCGCCGCATCCCGGACTACTCCACCCAGTTCTCCGAGTGGAACATGGTGTCGTCCATCGGCGCCTTCGGCTTCGGCCTGTCGCAGCTGCTGTTCCCCATTGCCATCTGGCAGTGCGTGAAGGGCGGCGCCAAGGCAGCCGACCGCGTCTGGGAAGGCGCCCACGGCCTGGAGTGGGAGGTCGCCTCGCCGGCGCCCTACCACAGCTGGGAAGTGCCCCCGACCGCCGAGGTCGTGGCCCGCGGCACCGCCGGCACCGTGCATTGATGGCGATGGAGACGGCGATGGCGCACGCCCCCATGACCCCGGAACAGACCGCCGCGCGGCGCCGCCGCGCGCGCGTGACGGCCGTGTGGCTGGCGGTGTTCGCCGTCCTCGTCTACGTCGGCTTCATCATCGCCTTCATCAACCGCTGACATGACGGACACGCCGGAAAACAAGCCCGCGCACAAGAGCCTGGTGCTGAAGCTGGCGCTGGTCTCGCTGGGCGCGTTCGGCTTCGGCTTCGCGCTGGTGCCCTTGTACGACGTGTTCTGCAAGGTCATCGGGGCGGGCAGCCGCGAAGAGCTGGTCACGGCGGCCGCGCTGCCGGCCAGCGTCGATGAGTCGCGCACCGTGCTGGTGGACTTCGTCGCCATGCTGCCCAGCGTGGGCTCCTGGCAGTTCCGTCCCGAGGTGCGCAGCATCGAGGTGCACCCCGGCCGCCTGTACGAGGCGAACTTCCTGGCCGTGAACCAGACCGGCCGGGACAGCTGGGCGCAGATCGTCCCTGACATCGCGCCGTCCAGCGCAACCCAGTACTTCCGCAAGACCGAGTGCTTCTGCTTCACGCCGCAGCACTTCGCAGCCGACGAGGAGAAGCGCATGCCCGTGCGCTTCTTCGTCGACCCGGCACTGCCGAAGCACGTCGAGCGCATCACGCTCGCCTATACCTTCTATGACTCCAAGGCGCCGGTGACGGCGCGCTGACCGCCATTCCACGAACCAAAGCAACGCCATGACTACACACGCCAGCTCCGCCGACCACTACTACGTCCCCCACAGCAGCCCGTGGCCGATCTACGGCTCGGTGACGCTGTTCGTGCTGATGCTGGGCGTCGTCAGCTACCTCAATGACTGGGCCGGAGGCTGGTCGTTCCTGCCCGGCGCGCTGATGCTGGCGGTGCTGTTCGCCGGCTGGTTCTCCACGGTGATCGCCGAGAACCAGAAGGGCCTGTACAACCTCGACGTCGATCGCAGTTTCCGCATGGGGATGATCTGGTTCATCATCTCCGAAGTCGCGTTCTTCTCGGTGTTCTTCGGCGCGCTGTTCTACGCCCGCCAGCTCTCGGTGCCGTGGCTGTCGGGCGAGGGCGTCAAGGTGTTCAACAACCTGCTGCTGTGGAACGAGTTCGACGCCGCGTGGCCGACCAACGGCCCGGCCGCCGTGGGCGGCCGCGAGGACGGCAGCTTCGAGACCATCCCGGCCTTCGGCCTGCCGCTGATCAACACCATCATCCTGCTGACCTCGGGCGTCACCATCACCATCGCCCACCGCGCGCTGCGCGCCAACAACCGCGGCGTGCTGAACATCTTCCTGGCGGCCACCTGGCTGCTGGGCTTC
>QGUX01000395.1 GCA_003242275.1 Pseudomonadota bacterium
GGTGTACTCGTGCAGCACGCCCTCGATCTCCACCTCGGTGATCGCGGCACCGGGCATGGAGGACAGCAGCACGCGCCGCAGCGCGTTGCCCAGGGTGTGGCCGAAACCGCGCTCGAAGGGCTCGATCACCACGCGCGCCTGGCGCGGCGCGACCGGCTGCACCTTCACCACGCGGGGCTTCAGGAATTCATTCACAGAGGATGTCATCAGACCTCCAGGATTACTTCGAGTACAGCTCGACCACCAGGTTCTCGTTGATGTCCGGCAGCACGTCCTCGCGGGCCGGAGCCGACTTGAACACGCCGCGGAATTCCTTTTCGTTCACCTCGACCCACTCCGGGAAGCCGACCTGCGAGGCCACCTGCAGTGCGTTCTGCACGCGCAGCTGCTTGCGGGCCTTCTCGCGGATCTGCACCACGTCGCCGGGCTTGACCTGGTAGGAGGCGATGGTCACCGGTTCGCCGTTGACCTCGATGCTCTTGTGGCTGACGAGCTGGCGGGCCTCGGCGCGCGTGGAGGCGAAGCCCATGCGGTAGACCACGTTGTCCAGCCGGCTCTCCAGCAGCTTCAGCAGCGTCTCGCCGGTGGAACCCGGCAGGCGCGCGGCCTCCTGGTAATAGCCGCGGAACTGGCGCTCGAGCACGCCGTACATGCGGCGCAGCTTCTGCTTCTCGCGCAGCTGCGTGCCGTAGTCGGACAGGCGCTGGCGACGCTCGCCCTTGATGCCGCCCGGCGGCACCTGCAGCTTGCACTTGCTCTCGAGCGGCTTGGCGCCGCTCTTGAGGAACAGGTCGGTGCCCTCGCGGCGCGAGAGCTTGCACTTGGGGCCGGTATAACGTGCCATGACTTACCTCAGACCCGGCGCTTCTTCGGCGGCCGGCAGCCGTTGTGCGGGATCGGCGTGACGTCCTCGATGCTGGTGATCTTCAGGCCGCAGGCGTTGAGCGCGCGCACGGCGGACTCGCGACCGGGACCAGGACCACCCACACGGACTTCCACGTTCTTCAGGCCGTGCTCCTGCGCGGCAAGGCCGGCCTTCTCGGCCGCCACCTGCGCGGCGAAGGGCGTGCTCTTGCGCGAGCCGCGGAAGCCGCAGCCGCCCGACGTCGCCCAGGACAGCGTGTTGCCCTGGCGGTCGGTGATCGTGACGATCGTGTTGTTGAAGGAGGCGTGGATGTGCGCAATGCCATCCAGCACGTTCTTGCGCGCCTTCTTCGGCTTCTTGGCCGCCGAGGCGGCTGACTTCTGTTCGGCCATCTATCTGGTGCCCTTTCGTGAATCCTGGTTAGACGCGGCCCATCAACCCTTGCCCGGGGGCGAGTTGAGCTTGACGGCCTGCTTGCGCGGGCCCTTGCGGGTGCGCGCGTTGGTGCGGGTGCGCTGGCCGCGCACCGGCAGGCCCTTCCTGTGGCGCATGCCGCGCCAGGTGCCCAGGTCCATCAGGCGCTTGATGTTCATCGACACCTCGCGGCGCAGGTCGCCCTCGACCAGCCACTTGGCGATCTGCGAACGCAGCGCCGCGATCTCCGCCTCGGTGAGGTCCTTGACCTTGGTCGAGGGGTTCACGCCCGCGATCTGGCAGCACTCCTTGGCGCGCGTGCGGCCCACGCCGTAGATGTGGGTGAGTCCCACCCACACGTGCTTGTTCATCGGGATGTTGATGCCGGCAATGCGTGCCATTACATGCTCTCCGCTTGAATTCCTGTTGACCCGGCCTGCCTCAGCCCTGGCGCTGCTTG
>QGUX01000210.1 GCA_003242275.1 Pseudomonadota bacterium
CTCCTCGCGCGGCAGGTCATCCAGGTAGGCGGCGTCGATCCTGGTGCCGGACTTGAGCTTCTTCGGGCCGCCCGCCGCGACCTTGCCCAGCAGCATCTCGCGCACGCGCGAGAACAGGTCGTCCTCGAGGATGCGCTGCTGGTCCTGCAGGTCCTTCTTCACGCGCTCGATCTCGGCCCGCTCGATCGACAGCGCGCGGCTGTCCTTCTCCACGCCGTCGCGGGTGAACACGCGCACGTCGATCACGGTGCCGTCCATGCCCGGCGGCACGCGCAGCGAGGTGTCCTTCACGTCGGAGGCCTTCTCGCCGAAGATGGCGCGCAGCAGCTTCTCCTCCGGCGTCAGCTGGGTCTCGCCCTTGGGCGTGACCTTGCCCACCAGGATGTCGCCGGCGCGCACCTCGGCGCCGATGTAGGCGATGCCCGCCTCGTCGAGCTTGGTCAGCGCCGCGTCGCCCACGTTCGGGATGTCGGCGGTGATCTCCTCGGGGCCGAGCTTGGTGTCGCGCGCGACACAGGTCAGCTCCTCGATGTGGATGGTGGTGAAGCGGTCTTCCTGCACCACCCGCTCGGAGATGAGGATGGAGTCCTCGAAGTTGTAGCCGTTCCACGGCATGAACGCGACCAGCAGGTTCTGGCCCAGCGCCAGCTCGCCCAGGTCGGTCGAGGGACCGTCGGCCAGCACGTCGCCGCGCGCGATCACGTCACCGGTCTTCACCAGCGGCCGCTGGTTGATGCAGGTGTTCTGGTTGGAGCGCGTGTACTTGGTCAGCGTGTAGATGTCCACGCCGGGCTCGCCGGCGGTGGTCTCCTCGTCGTTGACCCGCACCACGATGCGCGAGGCGTCGACCGAGTCGACCACGCCGCCGCGGCGGGCGACCACGGTCACGCCCGAGTCGATGGCCACCGGGCGCTCCATGCCGGTGCCCACCAGCGGCACCTCGGCGCGCAGCGTCGGCACGGCCTGGCGCTGCATGTTCGAGCCCATCAGCGCGCGGTTGGCGTCGTCGTGCTCCAGGAACGGGATCAGCGAGGCGGCCACCGACACGATCTGCTTCGGCGACACGTCCATGTAGTTGATGCGCTCGCGCGGCATCAGCGTGAACTCGTTCTGGTAGCGGCAGGAGACCAGCTCGTCCTTCAGGTTGCCCTTCTCGTCCTGCGCGGCATTGGCCTGGGCGATGGCGTACTCGCCCTCCTCGATGGCCGACAGGTAGTCGATCTGGTCGGTGACGCGGCCGTTCTCGACGCGGCGGTACGGCGTCTCGAGGAAGCCGTACTGGTTGGTGCGCGCGTACACGGCCAGCGAGTTGATCAGGCCGATGTTCGGGCCTTCAGGCGTCTCGATCGGGCACACGCGGCCGTAGTGCGTGGTGTGCACGTCGCGCACCTCGAAGCCGGCACGCTCGCGCGTGAGGCCGCCGGGGCCGAGGGCCGACACGCGGCGCTTGTGGGTGACCTCGGACAGCGGGTTGTTCTGGTCCATGAACTGCGACAGCTGCGAGGAGCCGAAGAACTCCTTCACCGCCGCGGCCACGGGCTTGGCGTTGATCATCTCCTGCGGCATCAGCGGCTCGGACTCGGCGATGGTCAGCCGCTCCTTCACCGCGCGCTCCACGCGCACCAGGCCGACGCGGAAGGCGTTCTCGGCCATCTCGCCGACCGAACGCACGCGGCGGTTGCCCAGGTGGTCGATGTCGTCGACGTTGCCGTTGCCGTTCCTGATGTCGATCAGCACCTTCAGCACGTCGAGGATGTCTTCCTTCGACAGCACGCCGGGGCCCTCGATCTCCTTGCGGCCCACGCGGCGGTTGAACTTCATGCGGCCCACGGCCGACAGGTCGTAGCGCTCCGCGTTGAAGAACAGGTTCTGGAACAGGTTCTCGGCGGCATCGCGCGTCGGCGGCTCGCCGGGGCGCATCATGCGGTAGATCTCGACCAGCGCCTCCAGGCGGGTGCGGGTCGGGTCGATGCGCAGCGTGTCGGAGATGAACGGACCGCGGTCGAGGTCGTTCACGTACAGCGTCTTGATCTCGGTGACGCCGGCCTCGATCAGCTTCTCCACCGACGCGGCGGTCAGCACCTCGTTGGCCTTGACGATGATCTCGCCGGTCCCGGCGTCGGCCACGTCATGGGCGATGATCTTGCCGTACAGGTAGTCGCGCGGCACGGTCAGACGCTTGACGCCGGCCTGCTCCAGCTCGCGCACGTGGCGGGCGGTGATGCGGCGGCCTTCCTCGACCACCACCTTGTCGCCGATCCTGATCTCGAAGCTGGCGGTCTCGCCGCGCAGGCGCTGCGGCACGAGCTCGAGCGCGGTCTCGTTCTTCGACAGGTAGAAGGTGTTCTTCTCGAAGAAGGTGTCGAGGATCTCGGCCTCGTTCATGCCGAGGGCGCGCAGGATGATGGTGACCGGCAGCTTCCTGCGGCGGTCGATGCGCGCGAACAGGTTGTCCTTCGGGTCGAACTCGAAGTCCAGCCAGGACCCGCGGTAGGGAATGATGCGGGCGGAGAACAGCAGCTTGCCCGAGCTGTGACTCTTGCCGCGGTCGTGGTCGAAGAACACGCCCGGCGAGCGGTGCAGCTGCGAGACGATGACGCGCTCGGTGCCATTGATCACGAACGTGCCGTTGTCGGTCATCAGCGGCAGGTCGCCCAGGTAGACCTCCTGCTCGCGCACGTCCTTGACCGGCTTCTTGGCGCCGGGGGCTTCCTTGTCGAGCACGATCAGGCGCACCTTCACGCGCAGCGGCGCCGCGTAGGTGAGGCCGCGCTGCTGGCACTCCTTCACGTCGAAGGGAGGCTCGCCGAGGCGGTAGCTGACGTACTCCAGGGTGGCGTTGCCCGAATAGCTGGTGATCGGGAACACCGACTTGAAGGCGGCGTGCAGGCCGATGCTGGCGCGCTGGTCCTCGGCGACGTCCTCCTGCAGGAACGAGCGGTAGGACTCGAGCTGGATGGCGAGCAGGTAGGGAACATCGAGGATGCTCCGCTGCTTGCCGAAATTCTTGCGAATGCGCTTCTTTTCCGTGAAGGAATAAGCCATCGGATTCACCTTGACCTTCAATTCATGAAAGACGCGCGCACCGGCACCGCCGCCCCTCGCGGAGCGGCGGCACGGCGCGCGTTGTGGGGCACCAGGGCCCCGTGGCGAAGCATGGCCGTCTTACTTGACGACCACCTTGGCGCCGGCTTCCTCGAGCTTCTTCTTCATTCCCTCGACGTCGGCCTTGCTCACGCCTTCCTTCACCAGCGCGGGCACGCCCTCGACCAGGTCCTTGGCCTCCTTCAGGCCCAGGCCGGTGATCTCGCGCACCACCTTGATGACGCCGACCTTCTTGTCGGCCGGGTATTCCTGCAGCGTGATGCTGAACTCGGTCTGCTCCTCGGCCGGGGCGGCGGCAGCGGCGGCGCCGGCAGCCGGGGCGGCGGCCACGGCCACCGGGGCGGCGGCGGTCACGCCGAACTTCTTCTCGAGGTCGGCGATCAGCTCGACGACTTCCATCACGCTGAGGTTCGCAATCGCCTCGACGATCTCTTCACGGGAAACGGCCATTTCAGTTCTCCAGATAAATCGGTTGGTCGGGAATCGTTGTTGCAAAAACCGGCTTCAGCCCGCCGCCTGCTGCTTGTCGCGGATCGCGACCACAGTGCGGACGAGCTTGGTGGGCACCGCGTTGAGGGTTCCGACGAGCTTCTGCAGCGGGGCCTTCATCACGCCCAGCAGCATCGACAGCGCCTGCTCCCTCGTCGGCAGGCTCGCGACCTTGTCGAGGTCCTTCGCGGAGAGGACTTCCCCCCCGATCGAAAGGCTCGTCGGCACGAGCTTGTCGTTGGCCTTCGCGAAGTCCTTGATCACGCGCGCCGCGGCGCCCGGATCATCCTTCGAGAAAGCCAGCACCAGCGGCCCCTTCAGCCTGGTCCCCAGAGGCTCGAAAGCCGTGCCGGCCAGGGCCCGGCGCGCCAGCGTGTTCTTGACCACACGCATGTACACGCCCGACGCCCGCGCCTTGCTGCGCAGCTCCGTCATCTGGGTGACCGTCAGGCCCCGGTACTCGGCGGCCACCACGGACAGGGCTTTCGCCGCGACCGCGTTGACCTCCTCGACCAGCGCCTTCTTGCCTTCCAGGTTCAGTGGCATTGATCTAGCTCCAGTTGAATCACCAAACGGGCGGCTTCGGGGCGACGCCCCTGACCACCCTCCCATTCACACGACGGTGACCAACATCGATTCCCGATGTGTGTGCACCATCTGCGCAGGCATCCCCTCGTCATTAAGGACTCGCGCCGGTCGCCCGGCCTCGTCCGCCTGCGGTCTTCGACGATGACCGGCGGAGCACATCGCTGCACCCCGCCGACCCACATCAAACCTTCAAACCAAAGTCGAGTGATCGACGAGCACGCCCGGCCCCATCGTGGAGCTCAGCGTGACCCGCTTCAGGTAAACGCCCTTCGACGTCGACGGCTTGGCTTTCTGCAGGTCCGCCACCAGCGCCTTGAGGTTCTCCACCAGCGCCTGCGGCTCGAAGCTCGCCTTGCCGATGGTGGCGTGGATGATGCCCGCCTTGTCGACGCGGTAGCGCACCTGGCCCGACTTGGCGTTCTTCACCGCACCGGCCACGTCCGGCGTCACGGTGCCCACCTTCGGGTTGGGCATCAGGCCGCGGGGACCCAGGATCTGGCCCAGCTGGCCCACCACGCGCATCGCATCGGGGCTGGCGATCACGACGTCGAAATCGATCTGCCCGGCCTTCACCTTCTCGGCCAGGTCTTCCATGCCCACCAGGTCGGCGCCGGCGGCCTTCGCGGCCTCCTGGTTCTTGCCGGAGGTGAACACGGCCACGCGCACGGTCTTGCCGATGCCGTGCGGCATCACGGTGGAGCCGCGCACCTGCTGGTCGGACTTGGTCGCGTCGATGCCGAGGTTGACCGCGACGTCGACGGACTCGTTGAACTTCGCCTTCGCGAACTCCTTGACGAGCTGCAGGGCTTCTTCGATCGGGTAGGCCTTGCCCGGGACCAGCTTTTCCTTCCAGGCCTTCTTACGCTTCGCAACAGTTGCCATGGTTCGCGCTCCTTACAGGCCTTCCACGTCCACGCCCATGCTGCGGGCCGAGCCCGCGATGGTGCGCACCGCCGCCTCGAGGTCGGCTGCGGTCAGGTCCGGCTGCTTGGTCTTCGCGATCTCCTCGAGCTGCTTGCGCGTGATCTTGCCCACCTTGCTGGTGTTGGGCGTGCCGCTGCCCTTCTCGATGCCGATGGCCTTGCGGATCAGCACCGAGGCCGGCGGCGTCTTCATGATGAAGGTGAAGCTGCGGTCCGAGTACACCGTGATCACCACGGGAATCGGCAGCCCCTTCTCCAGCTTCTGCGTCGCAGCGTTGAACTGCTTGCAGAACTCCATGATGTTGACGCCCTGCTGGCCGAGCGCCGGGCCGATCGGCGGCGACGGGTTGGCAGATCCCGCAGGGACCTGCAACTTCACGTAGCCCTGTACCTTCTTCGCCATAGACTGCTCCTGGGTCCGAACGCCCCCGCCTTCGCGGGCGGCTCCCCATTGGTTACGGGCCTCGTGGCCCGGGATGCACACACGGCCTTGCGGCCGACCTCATGGCTGCGCCGCCGCGCGGGCGGCGGCACGGCCAAAAACCTTCAGACCTTCTCGACCTGCGAGAAGTCCAGCTCCACCGGCGTGGAACGGCCGAGAATCTGCACGGCCACCTGCAGCCGGTTCTTCTCGTAGTTCACCGACTCCACCACGCCGTTGAAGTCGTTGAACGGGCCGTGCGTCACGCGCACCACCTGCCCGGGCTCGAACAGCACCTTCGGGCGCGGCTTGTCCACGCCCTCCTCGACGCGACGCAGGATCTGGTTGGCCTCCCGGTCGCTGATCGGGGCCGGCTTGTCGCTGGTGCCGCCGATGAATCCCAGCACCTTGGGCACGTCGCGCACGAGGTGCCAGGTCTGCTCGTCCATCTCCATCTGCACCAGCACGTAGCCGGGATAGAACTTGCGCTCGCTCTTGCGCTTCTGGCCCTCGCGCATCTCGACCACCTCCTCGGTGGGCACGAGGATCTCGCCGAACTTGTGCTCGAGTCCCTCGCGCTTGATGCGCTCCTTCAGCGCCTCGGCCACGCGGTGCTCGAAGTTCGAGTAGGCGTGGACCACGTACCAACGCAATGCCAT
>QGUX01000004.1 GCA_003242275.1 Pseudomonadota bacterium
CCCCCTGATCGCCCGCGCGCCGCTGGCCCAGTTCGAGGCCCAGACCGAGGCGCTGCTGAACCGGCCCGACCGGACCGGGCTGCTGGGGCAGATCCGCGTGCCCACGCTGGTGCTGTGCGGACGCGACGATGCGTGGAGCCCGCTGGCGCGGCACGAGCAGATGGCGCGGATGATTCCCGGCGCGCGGCTGGTGGCGGTGCCGGAGAGCGGGCACATGGTCACGATGGAGCGGCCCGCGGCAGTCACCGACGCGCTGGCCGCGTGGCTCGCGGCCTGAAGCGGGCCCGGGGCACCCGCCATGCAGTTCCTGCGCTCGCTCATCTTCACGGGCTTCTTCCTGCTGTTCACCTTCTTCTATGCGATCTTCTTCGTGGTCGCCAGCCTGTTCCTGCCCTGGCGCGGGCGCTTCGCGCTGGCGCGCTTCTGGGCGCGGACCATCCTGGGCGTGGCGCGCGTGGTCTGCGGGCTCGACTATCGCGTCGAGGGCGCGCACCACATCCCGGCCGGCGAGGCCTGCATCGCGCTGGTGAAGCATTCCTCGAGCTGGGAAACCGTGGCCCAGGCCGTGCTGCTGCCGCCGCAGGTGTGGGTGCTCAAGCGCGAGCTCACCTGGATCCCTTTCGTCGGCTGGGGCATCCGCCAGCTGCAGGCCATTGCCATCGACCGCGGCGCGGGGGGCTCGGCCGTGCGGCAACTCATCGAGCAGGGAAGGAAGCGCCTGGCCGCCGGCCAGTGGATCGTGGTGTTTCCCGAGGGCACCCGCATGCCGCCGGGAGAAACGCGCCGTTACGGCGTCGGCGGCGCCGCGGTGGCGGCCGAGACCGGCGCGCGCATCGTGCCGGTGGCGCACAATGCCGGTTACTTCTGGCCCAGGCGCGGCCTGCTGAAGAAGCGCGGCACCATCCGCGTGGTGATCGGCCCGCCGGTGGAGACCCGCGGGCGCGATCCACGCGAGATCAACGAGGAAGTGCAGCGCTTCATCGAGGCGCACTCGGGGCCGCCGGCCGGCTGAACGTGCCGGCCGCGCGACTGCGGGAGGTTGCGCTGCGCGCGGCGCCAGTGCCGCGCGCGTCGCCTCACTTCACCTCGTAGACGAGGTTCACCGTCGTCAGCGTGTCGGTCTTCCTGAAACCCGGCGGCGGGTCGGTGTTGTGCCGCAGCGCGTACGCCAGCGACAGCGCCACGCGGTCGGTCATCTTCACAGCCACGCCGACCTCGTTCTGCAGGAAGTTGTTGTCCGACGTGAACTCGCCGCCGAACTTGTCGAAGACGCTGGTGGTTTCCGTGAGCTGGTGGCTGAACTCCAGGCTCGCCACGCCGGTGATGCTCGAATCCTTGTCGCTGGGCACGTCGAGCGTCTCCCAGAACTTGTAACCGGCACCCACCTGGCCGATCAGCCTGGTGGTGTCGTTGTCGATGAAGCGCCGGCCCACGCCCGTGGTCACCAGGCCCTGGTGGTCGAAGCCGCTGAAGCGGTCTTCCTCGTAGCGCGCGCCGCCGTACCAGAAGGTATTGGGCAGGAAGTCGAAGCGCGTCTGGCCGCTGGCCTCCCAGCGCCGGGCCGTGGTGCTGCCCTCGGTGCGCACGTACAGTCCCGCAAGCCCGATGCTGTGTTCCCAGGCGTCCAGCTTGCGTGCCGCGGTGATGCGGGCGTTGGCGGTGCGCGAGTCGCTGTTGCCGTCGGCGATGGCAAGCCCCGCCTCGCCCTTGCCGGTCCACTGCGCGGCAGCCGGCAGCGCCGCCAGCAGCAGGACGCAGCCCGCCGCGATGCGGCCGTAGAACCCCCTTTTCCTGTCCATGTCACTTCACCTCGTAGACGAGATTGACCGTGGACAGTGTATCGACCTTTTCGAAGCCCGCGGGCGGATCCGTGTTGAAGCGCACCAGGTAGGCCAGGGACAGCGCCACGCGATCGGTCATCTTGACCGTGACGCCGAACTCGTTCTGCAGGAAGTTGTTGCCGCTGGTGAACTCGCCGGCGAAGCGGTCGATCAGCGTGGTGGTGTCGGTGAGGCGATGGTTGAACTCCATGCTGGCCACGCCGGTGACACTGTTCTCGGCGATCTCCCCGGCCTCGCCGATGGGGTCCAGGTACTTGTAACCGGCGCCCACCTGGAAGAGCAGCCGGGTACGCTCGTCGTCGAAGAAGCGCCGCCCGGCGCCGGTGGTCACCAGCCCCTGGCGATGGAAGCCGCTGAAGGGATCCTCCTCGTAGCGGATGCCGCCGTACCAGAAGTTGCGGCCCTGGAAGTCGAAGCGGGCCTGGGTGCTCGCCTCCCAGCGCCGCGCGGTGGTGTTGCCGTCGTTGCGCACGTACAGGCCGCCGAGGCCGAAGCTCCATTCCACGCCTTCGTCCTTGTGCGTGGCCGCGACGCGGGCATTGGCGGTGCGGGTATCGCTGTTGCCGCTGGCGAAGGCCAGTCCGGCCTCACCCTTGCCTGACCAGCGCGCCGCGGCCGGCGCTGCGGCCAGCAAGAGCAGGCAGGCGATGGTCAGGCGGCTCGGGACGGTGTGTGCGGGCATGGGCGCGGGTCCTCTCTCGAACGAAAGGCGCGAATGTTAGCGCGCCGCGATCGCGGCGCGCCCCAACATGGCGTCACTTCCGTCCCGCGAGGCCGCCTGCCGGGCCTCGCGCCATCAGTCGCGGTCGCCGAAGGTCCAGCGGAAGGCCAGGGTGGCATTGGTCTCGTCGTCGCCATTGCCGGCGAGGTCGAGGCCGAGGGAGAACAGCGGCGTGAACTTGTAGCGGAAGCCGGCGTGGAACATGGTGTCGCTGGCCTCGAACGAGTCCTCGCCGAGGTCGAAGTCGAAATCCGAGTAGTCCAGGCCGGCGTGCCACTCGATTCGCCCGGTGCCGCCGCGCAGCCCGAAGTGCAGGCCGTAGCCGTTGCCGCTGAAGGTGTCGACCAGCGACTCGGTGCGCATGCGCTGCAGCGACGCGCCCGCGACGAGGTCCAGCCCGGGCGCCAGCGGGTAGTTGAAGCCGATGCCGAGCGCACCGCGGCCGATGTCGAAGTGCTCGTCGTAGTACTTCAGGTCGTAGCGCGTGCTCGACAGCTCGAGGAAGCCGAACACGTTCGGGGTCAGCTCGGCGCTGCCGCGGAACCTGATGCCGCCGCCCTCGACGTCGAGGTCGCCGTCCTGGTCGTCGACGGTGCTGCCGACGATGCCGAGGTCGATCATGTTGTAGCTGAAGTTGTCGGCGGCAAGGGCGGGCGTGCTGGCCAGCGCCAGCGCCGCGAGGGAAGCCGGAACGAGGTGCCGTGTGCGCATGGGAGGGACTCCGTCAGACGTCGGTGCGGGAATGATTGGCGGGGGGCGATGAACCTGTCCTGAATGAAAAACGGCCGGGGTGTTCCCACCCCGGCCAACCGGACATCCGGACCTTGTGGCCGCAGCCCGGCTTCAGCGGCCGAAGCTGTAGCGGAACATGGCCGTGAAGCGGGTGTCGCCGTACATCAGCACGTCCTGCTTGACCACGTCGATGCCGGCCGAGAATGCCGGCGTGAAGTGGTAACGGCCACCCAGCGACACGGCGAAGCTGCTCGGCACTTCCTCCGCGTCGACGTACTTGACGCTGGCCTCGGCCTGGAGCTTGTCGGTCAGGCGCGCGCGCGCGCCCAGGTTCAGGTTGAAACCGTCGAACTCATCGCCGGTGAAGTTGTAGTCCAGGCGCTCGTACGAAGCGCCGAGCAGCAGGTCGGCGTTGCCGGTCAGCGGCAGCTTGTACTTCAGGCCGGCGGAGAGCTCGCTCACCTTGGCATCACCGCCGTCGTACTTGTTGCGGTCGAAGCTGGCATCGACGATCAGGTTGGCCGGCAACTCGTACGAAGCGGCGATCCTGAAGCCATGGCCGTCGGTCAGGGCCCCGCCCCCGAGTTCACGGTAGCCGTAGCCTGCCTCGACGAAGGAATGGCTGACGCCATCAGCGGCGAAGGCGGCGCCAGAAACACCCAGGGTCGCGACAATGGCCAGCTTTGCGATCTTGTGCACCAGGAATACTCCTCTGTCAGATTGAAGGAACTTCAGCGGCGGGCGGCGGCGGTTGCCGCGCGTCGGCCGCGAAGTCTTGCGGGTCTCCGGCAGGATTACCGGCCCGACCCGAAGTCGTAACGGAACAGGGCGCCGAGGCGCGTTTCGCTCGCCTCGATCAGCTTGTCCGTCTTGCGGACGTCGATGCCGGCGGAGAACGCCGGGGTGAAGTACCAGCGGCCGCCCACCGACGCGACGAAGGTGCTGGGATAGCCCTTGTCGTAGTCGATGTACTCGAGCTGGGCGGACACCAGCAGCTTGTCGGTGAGCAGCGCGCGCGCGCCCACGCCCAGGCCGAAGCCGTTCAGGTTGGTGCCGTCGGCATCCAGGCCCTGCCAGGACGCGCCTGCCAGCAGGTCCGCGTTGCCGGCCAGCGGCACCTTGTACTTCAGGCCCGCTTCGTACTCCTTCCACTTCTCCAGGTCGCCGTACCTGACCTGCTCGAAAGCGGCGTCGATGACCACGTTGGCGGGCAGCTCGTACGAGCCGGCCAGCCTGAAGCCATTGCTGTCGAAACTGCTGTAGGACTTGATCTCGGAGCGGACGTAGCCCGCTTCGACGAAGGTATGGCTGATACCGTCGGCCGCGAGTGCGGCAACGGGAAGGGCCAGCGCCGCGACGGCGCCGAGGCTTGCGGTCTTCCGCATGGATCTCCTCGTTCGGGAATGCAATGCCCAAGAAGAAGGGGCGGACGGCGCCGCCCCTTCATTGCCGGAGTGAAGCCCTCCGGCGCGGCCGTGGATCAACGACGGCCGAAGTCGTAGCGGACGGCGAAGCGCAGCGCCGAGCCGCCGTCGTTATCCTGGAAGTCCAGGCCGGCCGCGAAGTTCGGCGTGAAGTACCAGCGGCCACCGACCTTGAACGTGGTGTCGGAGTCGTTGATGTCCACGTATTCCAGGCCGCCGTGCAGCTCGAGCTGGCTCATCGGACGGCCGCGCACGCCCACGCCGAGGCCGAAACCCCAATCGCCGTCCGAGCCGTCGAACTTGGCGCGCTTGATCGAACCGGTGCCAAACACGTCCACGGCCTGGTTGATCGCAATGCGGTAGCCGACGCCGGCGGAAAGCAGGCTGCCGTCGATATTGGTGTTGTCGATCTCCACCGCGTCGATGCTGGCCAGCCCGAACAGCTCGGACGTGAACGCCATCGAACCGGCAACCCCGAAGCCATCGTAGTCGTCACCGGAAATCAGCGAGCCTTCGATCAGGTTGTAGCTGAACCCCTGGGCCGAGGCGGCGTGGGCGCCGAGGCCAAGGGCCGCGAAGGTAACGATCGCTACAAGTTTGCGCATGCTGGACTCCATTGCTGTTTGACACACCGGTTATCAGTGCGCGCCGATGATAAACGCTGTTGCGAGAATCAACCAATTGTTGCGTAGACCCAACGCTTTGTAGGATTACGTAACCTACGTAAGGGACTGCATGCGGCAGGTTTCGTCCACGGACAACGATTCCACGCATTGCAGTTGGCGCAGCGCCGGGCGGAAGGAAAGCTGGCGGTCCGGGCCGTCGTGGGTGACCGCGGAGGTGAGCCGCACGCCGGTGTCCTCAAGGTAGGCCTCGATGAACGCCTGCAGCGCGGTCAGGCGGTCGAAGCCACCCGAGTCCGGATCGGCATGGGCCACGAAGCGCGCCTGCCAGTGACGGGCGCGCGGCTCGGCCTGCCGCAGCTCGGCCATGCAGCGGTCGAGCAGCAGCAGGTCGGTGGAAAGCGTGTTGTCGGTGAGGTCCGGATTGCTGTTGACGCGACCCGGCCGGCCGGCGCGCACATGCACCAGCGCGCCCGACTCCAGCACCTCGTCGCTGATGCACAGCGCGAAGCTGCCGTGCAGGCGGGCGCGCAGCACCTGGTCCTGGCGGGCAATTGCGAAAGAGTCGACGGCCACGTCGGTGGGGGATGGGAGGTGATCCTTCACGTACGGGTGGTTCCTGGTGCGGACCGGATGACGCCCGCTTCCGTTGGCCAGTTTGGCAGCACCGCGTGCACGGAAACGCGCAACGCGTCACACTCGGTGCAGCCGGTCCTGTGACCGGTCGCCGCAAGCTTGCAACCTGGACGGTACGGAAGCGGGCGGTCATGTGGCGCGTCCCGCCGCGCGCTTGGCACTGGAAGGGGCTTCCAGAGGGGCCCGCCGGTCTGAAGGGGTGGACCGGCGGGCCGGGCGTTGCCTCGCGACGCGGCGGGACTGCCGTCCTTGGCACTAGGGCATGCGCGTGAGCTCCAGTGGGCGGCGCTGCCCGGCCTGCGTGAAGTCACCGCTGATCCGGTTGCCCGACAGGGTGCCGGCATACGACGCCTGCCAGGCGTCGATGCGGATGGTCAGGCGTCCATCGACCAGCGCGGCGTCGTTCACCACGGTGTCCTGCGCACCCTGCGCGGGCGAGCCGATATGGGCCAGCACCTCGCCCTTGTCGTTCCGTTCGAAGCGCAGGATGACCGGCAGCTCGCTCTGCTGTCCGGTCTGGGGGTTGGTCGCCAGCAGCGTGCCGCTCCAGCGGCCCTTCACTGCGTTCCAGGCCGCGGCATCGAGCTTCAGTGGCACCGGCGGCGGCTGGTAGTCGCCGCGCTGCAGGGTGAAATCCACGCCATCCGGCGAAACCATCGGACTGGGGACCTTGAGCCGGCCGGCCAGGCGACCACCGGACAGGCGGCCCTTGAATTCGAGGCGTCCCTGCAGGGACCTCAGTGACAGCACGCCATCTTCCACCGCCACGTCGGTCATCGGCTGCACCAGGCCCTGGTCGGGAATGGCCAGCGTGCCGGCGAGGCCGCCGTCCTGCTGCTGGAAGCGGAACACGATGCGCTGCTTGTTGGGACCCAGCGCCAGCTCGCCGTTCCAGGCCCCCACGTACTGCCGCGCCGCCTCGGCGCTGAGCGTGGGCTTCTGCCAGGGCGCGAGCTCCAGCGGCAGCTTGCCGCCGGGCTGGGACCACTCGCCGCTGATGCGGCCATTGGCGAACCTTCCCGCGTACGCGCCGCTCAGCGACGGCACGCTGAAGGACAGGCTCGTTCCATCCCACTTCACGTCGCTGACCGGCGTGTCCTTCACCTCCGGGTTGTCCGGGGAGTTCAGCACCGCCGTGTAGGCGCCTGCGGAAGCCCTGGTGAAGGTGAAGCGCACCGTCAGCGAGGTGTTCGGGTCGACCACGAGCTTGCCCTGCCATTCACCGTCCAGCGCGGGCGCCGCCGGCAGCGCAGGCGATGCGGCCATCATCAGCAGCACCGCGGCGATGCCGGACCGTCTCGTCATTCCTTCCCGCCTGCCTGTGTCCATGGTTCCTCCTTCAGACATGCCGCAGGGTATGGACCGGATCGGCGCTGGCCGTGCGCCAGGACTGTGCGGCGACCGTGGCGAAGGCCACCGCCGCGGCCACCGCGGCCGCGAGCACGAAGATCAGCGGATTGATGCCGGCGCGGTAGGCGAAGCCGGCCAGCCATTCGTCGACCGCGAAGTACGAGCCCACGGCGGCCAGCACCGAGGCCACCACCACCAGGCCGAGGATGCGCCGCGCCAGCAGGCCCACGATCTGCCACGAGGTGGCGCCCAGCACCTTGCGCGTGCCGATCTCGCGGGTGCGCTGCTCGGTGGTGAAGGCCGCGAGGCCGAACAGTCCCATGCAGGCGATCACGATGGACAGCGCCGCGAACAGGCCGATCAGGCGCGTGAGCTGGGCCTCGGTCGCGTACTGCGCGTCGAGCGCCTCGTCGAGGAAGCTGTACTCGAAGGGATGGCGCGGGTCGGCCTCGGCCATCACCTTCCCGGCATGCGCCAGCGCGCCCGGGATGTCCTCGCCCGACAGCGCCAGGATCAGGAAGCGCTGCTGGAACGGACGGTTCATCTCCTGCACCCGCGACATGTCGTTGTCGAGGCGGATCATCACCAGCGGCTCGATCTGGTGCTTGAGCGACTTGAAGTTGAAGTCCTGCACCACGCCGACCACGCGCCCGGACTGGCCGCCGACGGACAGGCGCCTGCCGATGGGATCGCTCCATCCCATGGCCTTCACCAGCGCCTCGTTGACCAGCATGTTCGAACCCACGTCGGTGAGCAGGCGCGAGGTCAGGCCGCGGCCCTGCAGGATGGTCAGGCCCATGACCTTCTCGTAGTCCTCGCCCATGGGCAGGACGTTCAGGATCTGCTGCTCCATCGCGCCCTCGTTGTTCTCGACCTGCACGAGGGTGATCGGCGAGCGGTCGCCGCGGTCGGGGGTGTTGCCAGCCACGGCCACGCCCTGGATGCGGCTGTCGGCCAGCAGGGCATTGCGTATCGAGGGAATCTTCTCGATGGTGGCCGCGCCGCGCAGCGACACCATCAGGCGGTTCTCCTTCTCGAAGCCCAGCGGCCGGCTGGCCACGTAGTGCATCTGGGCCATCATCAGCAGCGTGCAGGCGATGGCCGCGGCCGAGATGGTGAACTGCACCAGCACGAGGGCCTCGCGCAGCCTGAGGCTGCCCTTGCCGGCCGTCACCTGCCGGCCGGCCAGTGCCGTCAGCGGCGCCCAGGAAGAAAGATAGAAGGCCGGATACAGGCCCGAGACCAGACCCACGCCCACCGCCGCCGCCACCAGCCACAGGGCGAGCTGCGGCTCCTGCAGCAGGTCGAGGCTGACCTTGCCGTCCATCAGCGAGTTGATGGGCGTGAAGCGCAGCGCCAGCTCGACCAGGATCACCGCCAGCGCCACCGCCACCAGCGAGAACAGCAGCGCCTCGCCCATGAACTGCAAGGCCAGGGAGGCGCGGCTGGCGCCCAGGATCTTGCGGAACGCCACCGAGCGGGCGCGCCGCGTGGCGCGCGCGGTGGCGAGGTTCATGTAGTTGATGGCGGCGATGGCCAGGATGATCAGCGCCACCGCGGCGCAGCCGAACAGGTAGGCGCGGTTGCCGGTGGGCTGGTCGTAGCCCACGTCGCTGTACAGGTGGACATCGCGCATGGGCTGCAGCCAGCTGCGCCACTCCATGTTCAGCGCCCGCATGGTGTCGGCCATGTACTTCTCATAGAAGGCCTGGCTCAGCCCGGCCCACTCCTCCATGCGGAAGTCCGGGTGCATCTGCAGGAAGGTGTAGGTGATGGCCTGCGGCCCGGTGAGCTGCTGCCGGCGCTGGGTGGGATTGTCGGCGAGCTGCAGGAAGGGCAGGTTGTTCGAGAACAGGAAGTCGTACTTCATGTGCGTGTTGGCCGGCAGGTCGGCGAACACGAGGCGCACGGTGTTGACGTTGCCCGAATCGGTGGCGAGCTGCCTGCCGATGGGGTCCTCGTCGCCGAAGTACTTCTTCGCCACGGTCTGGCTGATGGCCAGCGCGCCGCCGTCGCGCAGCGCCGTGGCCGGGTCGCCCGCGATGATCCTGTGCGGCAGCACCTCGAACACGTGCGGGTCGACGAAGTAGCTGTGCTCCCAGAAGTACACCACGTCCGGCTGTTCCGGCCGGCGGATGGCCACGCCGCCGTTGTTGGCGTTGTTGCGGAAGCGGACGTAGTTCCTGATGACGTTCGGGTACTCGGCCGCCAGCATGGGTCCGAGCGCATCCGAGGCGATGGCGAAGGTCTCCACCTTGCCGGCGTTGTTGTACTCGTTCTCGATGCGATAGATGTGCTCGTGGCCCTCGTAGTGGCGGTCGTAGGTCAGCTCGCTGCGCAGGTACAGGCCCAGGATCAGGCAGGAGGCCAGTCCCAGCGCCAGGCCCAGGATGTTGATCGAGGTGTAGAGCTTCTCGCGGGTGAAGTTGCGCGCCAGGACCACCAGGTAGTTGCGCATGGCCGCTACTGCCGCACGTTGCCGCGGTCGGAGACAATCTTGCCGTCGAGCAGGCTGACGATGCGGTCGCTGACCGCTGCGTTGGCCTCCGAGTGCGTGACCATCAGGATGGTGGTGCCCTCGTCGTTCAGCCGCCGCAGCAGGCGCATCACCTCGTCGCCATGCTCGGAGTCGAGGTTGCCCGTGGGCTCGTCGGCGAGGATCAGCTTCGGCCGGCACACCAGCGCGCGCGCCACCGCCACGCGCTGCTGCTGGCCGCCGGAGAGCTGCGCCGGGAAGTGGTTGCGGCGGTGCGCGATGTCCATGCGCTCGAGCACCTCGTCCACCCTCCCCTTGCGTTCCCGCGCGGGCACGTTGCCGTATACCAGCGGCAGCTCGACGTTCTCGTACACGGTGAGCTCGTCGATCAGGTTGAAGCTCTGGAACACGAAGCCGATGTTGGCCTTGCGGATCTGGGCGCGGCGGCTCTCCGGGTAGCGCGACACGTCCTCCCCGAGGAAGCGGTAGGTGCCGCCGCTGGGCGAGTCGATCAGGCCGAGGATGTGCAGCAGTGTCGACTTGCCGCAACCCGACGGCCCCATGATGGAGACGAACTCGCCCTCGCCCAGCGTGAAGTCCACGCCGCCCACCGCCGTGGTTTCCACGGTGTCGGTGCGATACACCTTCTGCAGGTTGCTCGTCTCGATGATCACAGGGGCTCCTTGAACTGCAGTTCGTCGACGTTGTTGTAGGTGTCGTAGCCGGAGACGACGATGCGGTCGCCCTCCCGCAGGCCCTCGAGCACCTCGACCTGGCGGGGGTTCTGGCGGCCCAGGCGCACGTCCATGCGGCGCGCGGACCTGCCGTCCGGCGCGACCAGGTACACCCAGCGGCCGGCAGTGTGCTGGTAGAAGCCGCCCCTGGCCACGATCAGGCTCTCGGAGGGCGAGCTGAAGGACAGCTCCACGGTCACCGTCTGCCCGCGCCGCAGCGTGGCCGGTACCTCGCCGGTGAACACCACGTCGGCCTGGAAGACGTTCTGCTGCACCTCCGGGTACACCTTGCTGACGGTGACATCCCAGGCGCGGCCATCGATCAGCACATGGCCGGTGGTGCCGGACGACACGCGCGTGCTGTAGGCCTGGTCGATGCTGGTGCGGATCTTGAACTCGTCCAGCAGGTCGATCTGGCCGATGCGCTGGCCGGGCTGGATGTTCTGGCCCACCTCGGCGCTGATGGTGGACAGGTGGCCCGAGATCGGCGCGCGCACCTCCAGGCTCTTGACGATCTGCTCCAGCAGCCCGAGGTTCTCGGTCAGCCGCACGATGGATTTCTTGGCCTGCTCGAGCTGGCGGGCGCTGATGATCTCCTCCTGGCGCATGCGCTCGAGCATCAGCTCGCGGCGGTCCTTGAGGTACTTCAGCTGGTCGCGCGTGAGCTCGTACTCCTCCTGCGAGATCGGGCTGTTGGGATTCTTCATCAGCGCGTCGTAGCGGCGGAACTTCGCCTCCACGTCGTTGATCTCGTGCTCCAGGTTCAGCAGCTGCTCCTGCAGCAGCAGCGTGCTCTGCGCGCGGTTGAATTCGGTGTTGCGCTGGATGTCCAGCGTCTCGAGCAGGCGCGTCTCGGTCTCGATGGCGCTGCGCTGCGCCTGCGGGTTCGAGAACTTGAGGATCAGCTGGCCTTCCTCGATGTACTGGCCGCCCTCGACGAAGATCTGCTCCACGCGGCCGCCGCCCTCCACGTCCAGGTAGACGGAGGTGGCCGGTTCGACGCGGCCCTCGAAGGGGTAGTACTCGCGGAACAGGCCCTTCTCGACCACGGCGGTGGTCATGCGCGAGGTGTCCACCTTCAGGCGCGAGGTGCCGGCGCGGGCCCAGAGCTGCCAGGCCACCAGCAGCGCGGCCAGCGCCGCCATGCCCACCAGGGCGAGCTGCAGCGGGGAGCGCCGTGGTTTTTCGATGACCCTGTCCATGGTGCCCCGATAGTCCCGGGCTGCGCCCGCTTCCTTACAGTCGCATAATCGCGTTGCTCGCTGGGGCGTGTTTCCGTTTTCTGACGCGCCGCAACTCCCGGGGCGTTGTCAGGTCAAACTAGAGCAATGGATATCCAGCCTCCGCTGACCCTGCTGGCCGCAGGCGCGCTGCTCGGCGCGCTCCCCGCCGTGGCGCAGCGCATCGAGCATCCGGCCGCGCTGCGCGTGCAGGGCGAGGAGCTCGGGCGCTTCCGCCTGCTGCGCGGTGATCCACCCGCGAAACACTATCCCGAGGCCGCGCGCCGCCAGGGCATTGATGGCGTGGTCATCGTCGACGTGATGATCAACGAAACCGGCCAGGTGCTGGAGGCGCAGGTGATCAGCGAGACGCCGCGCAACCAGGGCTTCGGCATCGCGGCGCTGGACGCCGCCAAGACCTTCGAGTTCGAGAACCCGCTCCGGCGCTGGGTGGTGTTCACGCTCACCATCGAGTTCCTGCCGTAGCGCCGCATGCGACTGGCTCCCCTGCTTCGCTTCCGGTTGCGCGTGATGCTGGCTGCGGCGGCCGCCGCGGCCGCGCTGCTGCTGGCGCTGGTGCTGATCCCGCAGGTTGTGGCCCGCGACGCGCGGCTGGAGGTGCTGCGCCGGCACGTGGACCAGGTCGCGCGCTTGGCCGCCAGCCACATCGACGGCGACCTGCACCGCGCCCTGCTCGACGGCAATGCCGGCGAGGCCCTGCTGGCCGAGGCGCGGCGGCCGCTGATGCGGCTGCACGAGACCTGGCCGGAGGCCTTCTACGTCTACACCATGGCCATCCGCGACGGGCGGGCGCACTTCGTGCTCGACACTGCGCAGGAGCCGGATTTCGCCGCGCGGCGCGGGCTGCGAGCCTCGGCCTACATGGAGCCCTTCGAGCAGCGCGCGCAGTACCGCGATGACTGGCTGGAACGGCTGGCCGCCGGCGAGGTGTACGTGACGCCGGGATTCCAGCAGGACGATTACGGCACCTTCCTCAGCGGCCATGCGCCGCTGTTCGACAGCGCCGGGCGGATGAGCGGCTTCGTCGGGGTGGACTTCGCGCTGGACTATTTCCTCGCGCAGGAGGCGCGCTTCCGCCGCATCGAGTACGCCAGCGTGTCGGTGACCTTGCTGCTGTCGCTGCTGCTGGGCTACGCCTATGCGCGGCGGGACTACGTGCAGCAGACCGAGCTGCAGCGCCACTACCGCCGCTCCATGCGCGATCCGCTCACCGGCCTGCCCAACCGGCGCGGTGCGATGGCGGCCATCAACGACGCCTGGTACGGGACGGATGCCGCCGCGCATGCGGTGCTGCTGGTCGACGTCGACCACTTCAAGGGCATCAACGACTCGCAGGGCCACCAGGTGGGCGACGGCATCCTGCGCGCGCTGGCCGGCGCCCTGCGCGGCAGCGTGCGTCCGGGCGACATCACGGCGCGGCTGGGCGGGGACGAGTTCCTGATCTTCGCCCGCGACTGCGACCGGGGCGGCGCCGCGCAGATCGCGCAGCGGCTGCTGGCGGCGGTGCGCGCGGTGAAAAAGCCGGCGCCGTTCACGGTATCGGTGGGATGCGCGATGGCCCGGGGACTGGAGGGCGGCTTCGAGCTGCTGTACCGGCAGGCCGATGCGGCGCTGTACAAGGCCAAGAACGACGGCCGCGACTGCTTCGCCGTGTACGAGGAAGAGGAGGAGCAGCCCGCGTGACGCGACGGGACGGCCGTCGCGACTGGCGCGCGTGATGCGGGTTCAGGACGGGTTCACTCCCCCGCGCAATAATCGGCGCATGATCCGCCCGTTCGCCGCGCTTGCCACCGTCCTGCTGCTGGCGCCCGCCGGCGCACAAACGCTGCTCGCCAGCCGTCCGCCCGAGATCGTCGCCGCGCGCGTGCTGGACCTGGTGAACCAGGCGCGCGCCCAGGGCCGGCGCTGCGGCGCGCAGGACTTTCCGCCCACCGCGCCACTGGCCGAGGCGCAGCCGCTCGAAGCTGCGGCGCGGGCGCATGCCCGCGACATGGCCAACGGTGGTTTCTTCGAACATCGGGGCAGCAACGGCAGCCAGCCGCGCGACCGCGTACGCGCCTCCGGCTACCGGGCGCGCCTGACCGGGGAGAACATCGCCTTCGGGCCGGAGTCGGCCGAGGAGGTGGTGGCCGGCTGGCTGGCCAGTCCCGGGCACTGCGCCAACATCATGGATGGCCGCTTCCGCCATACAGGCGTGGGCTTCGCCGAGGGGCGCAAGGCCGGACATTACTATTGGGTGCAGACCTTCGCTGCGCCCGGCGGCTGAGGACCCCGTCCGGATCTTCGCATCGCGCAGCGCTGCGACCCCGCCCTCGACAGTCCGCAGCGGCACGCGCATGCTGGCAAGGTCCGTCGGCCAGTTTCCCGGGTATTCCATGACCGCCTTCCGCGCACGCCTTCTTTCCATCCTCGCCGGCCTGCTGCTCGCCTGCCCGGCCTGGGCCGACGCCGACGATGACCTGTTCGGCGCCGTGCTGCAGGGCGATGCGGAAGCCGTCCGCACCACGCTGGAGAAGGGCGCGAGCCCGAACGCGCTGGGCCGCGACGACGTCAGCGCGCTGATGCTGGCGGCCGAGCGGGGCCACGTCGACATCATGCGCATGCTGCTGGCCGCCGGCGCCGATCCGGCCGCCACGCGCAGCGGTGGCATCACGGTGCTGATGCACGCCGCCGCCAGCGGCAAGGCCGAGGCCGTGAAGCTGCTGGTCGACGCCAGGGTGGACGTGAATGCCCGCGCCACGCGCAACGGCCTTTCCGCGCTGCGCGTGGCCGCCGCCACCGGTTCGGTGGATTGCGCCCGCGTGCTGCTGGCCGCCGGCGCCGACGCGGACGAGGTGGACGCCAGCGGCGCGCGCCTGCTGTTCACCGCGGCCGGCAATGGCTCGGTGGAGATGATCGACCTGCTGCTGGAGCATGGCGGCGACGTCAACCACCGTCGCGAGGACGGCTACACCGCGCTCGATGCGGCGCTGGAGCGGCAGCGCTGGGCCGCGGCCGAGCGCCTGCTGGCGCGCGGCGCGAAGCTGGAGGCCTCGGCCACCGGCAAGGACGCGGCGCTGCTGAAGCTGCTGGAGCTCGAGCCGGTGATCTCGCCCGATGCCTTGTCGCTGGTGCAGGTGGTGGACCTGCCCTCCCCCGAACTCTTCCGTGCGGTGATGGCGCAGGATGCGCGCGCCGACTACGTGGACGAGAATGGCAACAACCTCCTGATGCTGGCGGCGCAGCGCCACCACGTCACCGCGCTGAAGGCGCTGCTCGATGCCGGCCTCGACGCCAACGCGCGCAACGCCGCCGGCGAGACCGCGCTGGCGCTGGCCGCGGGACGCAGCGAGTACGAGCTGATGGTGATCGGCATCGGCATCGCGCTCGGCCAGGATCGCGAGAAGCTGATGAAGCTGATCTTCCGCCCGGCGCAGCCGAGCAGCCAGTCGGCCGCCACCGCGCGCCGCCTGGAGGCCGCGCGCCTGCTGCTGGCCGCGAAGTCCAACCCGGACATCGAGGATGAATCCGGCGACACCGCGCTGATGGAGGCCACGCGCTCGGGCGATGCCGAGCTGGTGGAGATGCTGGTGAAGGCCGGCGCTAACACCAACCAGCGCAACAAGGCGGGCTTCACGCCGCTGCTGCTCGCCGCGCAGTACGGCTTCCGCGACATCACGCGCACCCTGCTCGAGGCCCGGGCCGATCCGGGCGTGAAGGACGCGGAGGGACACACGCCGCTGGAACTGGCACGCGCCGCGGGGCACGAGGAAACGGCGGCGCTGCTGGAAGGCGCGACGGCGCGGATGTAGCACCGCCCGGATTCCGTGCCGGGGATTGCAGGGGATCGGATCAGCCGATCCGCCCCCGGCGCATTTCACGGGCGCGCCGGTCCCCCGTGGCGCGCGACGGCGGGAACCCTCGCGCGCATGCCCTCAGATGTCGAGGTTCGACACTGCCAGCGCGTTCTTCTCGATGAACTCGCGCCGCGGCTCCACCTGGTCGCCCATCAGCGTGTTGAAGATGTCGTCGGCCGCAATGGCATCCTCGATCTTCACCTGCAGCAGGCGGCGCGTGTCGGGGTTGATGGTGGTCTCCCAGAGCTGCTCCGGGTTCATCTCGCCCAGTCCCTTGTAGCGCTGCATGGTCTGGCCCTTGCGCGCCTGCTCGAACAGCCAGTTGATGGCTTCCTTGAACGAACCGACCTCGCGGCGCTGGTTGCCGCTGACCACGTAGGCGCCCTCGCCGATCAGGCCTTGCAGCGTGCGGCCGAGCTCGGCGATCTGCGCGTACTCGCCCGAGGCGAAGAATTCCGGCGGCAGTGCCTTCTCGTGCACGGTGCCGTGTTCGGTGCGGCGGACGATGATGCGCGTGGGTCGCGCGGCCTCGCCCTCGGTGGCCGCGGGCGCGCCCGGCTGCACGTCGATCTGGAAGCGTCGCGAGGCATCGTTCAGGGCGTTGAGCGAGCGCTCGAGGTTCCTCGCCCAGTCGCGCAGGCCGTCGACGTTGTTGAAGTCGGCCGTCGTCAGGGCCGGCTGGTAGATGAGCTGTTCCAGCAGCCGCGCGTCATAGCGGCGGCTCCAGCGCTTGATGATGGCCTGCACCTCCATGTACTGGCGGGCCAGCATCTCCAGGCTCGAGCCG
This sequence comes from Pseudomonadota bacterium, assembly GCA_003242275.1. The sequence goes on from QGUX01000004.1 coordinate 16,402, forward strand.
GTGAGCGGCGGCGCGCCGTCATTCACGTAGAGCGCGGCATCCTCGATGGCGTTGTTCAGCAGGAGCTGGTTGAGCTCGTTGTCGTCCTTGACATAGATCTCGTGCTTGCCGCGCTTGACCTTGTACAGCGGCGGCTGCGCGATGTAGACGTGGCCGCGCTCGATCAGCGCCGGCACCTGGCGGTAGAAGAACGTCAGCAGCAGCGTGCGGATGTGCGAGCCGTCGACGTCGGCGTCGGTCATGATGATGATGCGGTGGTAGCGCAGCTTGTCGATGTTGAACTCGTCCTTGCCGATGCCGCAGCCCAGCGCGGTGATCAGCGTGCCGACCTCGGCCGAGGAGATCATCTTGTCGAAGCGCGCGCGCTCCACGTTCAGGATCTTGCCCTTCAGCGGCAGGATGGCCTGGGTGCGGCGGTCGCGGCCCTGCTTGGCGGAGCCGCCGGCGGAATCGCCCTCGACGATGAAGATCTCCGACAGCGCCGGGTCCTTCTCCTGGCAGTCGGCCAGCTTGCCGGGCAGGCCGGCAATATCGAGTGCGCCCTTGCGGCGGGTCATCTCGCGCGCCTTGCGCGCCGCCTCGCGGGCGCGCGCCGCCTCGATGATCTTGCCGACGATGTTCTTCGCCTCGTTGGGATGCTCGAGCAGGAACTCGGCCAGCTTCTCGGCCACGCGGGTCTCCACCGGACCCTTGACCTCGGAGGACACCAGCTTGTCCTTGGTCTGCGAGGAGAACTTGGGGTCCGGCAGCTTCACCGACAGGATGGCGGTGAGGCCCTCGCGGGCGTCATCGCCGGTGGTCTGCACCTTCTCCTTCCGGGCTTCCTTCTCGATGTAGTCGTTCAGCGTGCGCGTCAGCGCAGCGCGGAACCCGGACAGGTGCGTGCCGCCGTCCCGCTGCGGGATGTTGTTGGTGTAGCACAGCATGGTCTCCTGGTAGGAGTCGTTCCACTGCAGCGCCACCTCGATGCCGATGGGACCTTCCTGCGCGGTGAAGTGCAGCACCGTGGGATGGATGGGGTTGCGCGCACGGTTCAGGTACTGCACGAAGGCCTTCAGGCCCCCCTGGTGCTCGAACACGTCGTGCCGGTCCTCGCGCTCGTCGGTGAGCTCGATGCGCACGCCCGAGTTCAGGAACGACAGCTCGCGCAGGCGCTTGGCCAGCACCTCGTAGTCGAACACGATGTTGCTGAAGATGGTCGGCGAGGGCTTGAAGTGCACGGTGGTGCCGCGCTCGGTGGTGGTGCCCACCTCGGCCAGCGGCGCGACCGGCGTGCCCAGGCGGTATTCCTGCTGGAAGATCTTGCCGCGCTGGCAGATGGTGAGATGCAGCACGTCGGAGAGCGCATTCACCACCGAGACGCCCACGCCGTGCAGGCCGCCGGAGACCTTGTAGGAGCTGTCGTCGAACTTGCCGCCGGCATGCAGCACGGTCATCACCACCTCGGCGGCCGAGCGGCCCTCCTCGGGATGGATGTCGGTGGGAATGCCGCGGCCGTTGTCGCGCACGGTGATGGATTCATCCGCATGGATGGTCACCTGGATGCGGGTGCAGAAGCCCGCCAGGGCCTCGTCGATGGCGTTGTCCACCACCTCGAACACCATGTGGTGCAGGCCGGTACCGTCGTCGGTGTCGCCGATGTACATGCCGGGTCGCTTGCGCACCGCGTCGAGGCCCTTCAAGACCTTGATATGACTGGAGGTATAGGCGTCTTCGGCAGTCATCGGGAACCCTCGGTTTGCACCTTATTATTATATCGTCTGACCCTGCTTTCCGGACACCGCAAATGCGTCCGGCCGGGGCTTTCTCCGCACCGCCCTGGCCGCTCCCCCGGCGATCCTCCCTCCGGGAGGCCAGCGTAGGCCTAACCCTACGATCGGTTTGAGTTTTCCTGCGATTTCGACCTCCGTAGCCAACGCCTATGGTGGCCGGAACCGTTAAGGAGCACCCCCGGATGAAGACCCCCCTGCCCCCGAGATGCGGTCCGTAACCATCAATGACGGACTGGAAAGGCTCGCCCAGAAGCTCGGCCGGTTCTGCACGCTGACCAGCGAGGAACGGCTGGCGCTGGCGGGCCTGCCGGGGGCGGAGCGGGCCTTCGGACCGCGCGAGGAGATGGTGGCCCAGCACCGCCCCACCGACGGCCTGCAGCTGCTGGTCGAGGGGTTCGCCTGCCGCTTCCGCCTGCTGCCGGACGGGCGGCGGCAGATCCTGGGCTTCCTGCTGCCCGGAGACATCTGTGATCTTTCGACCCTGGTGCTGGGCCACCCGGACCACGCCGTGAGCGCGCTGGGCGTGGTGCGCACCTCGGTACTGCCGGCGGCGGCGCTCGCCGCTGCGCTGGAGCGCCACCCCCGGCTCGCCCGCGCCTTCTGGTGGCTGACCGCGGTGGATGCGGCCATCACCCGGGAGTGGCTGGTCAACGTCGGCTACCGCTCGGCGCACGAGCGCGTGGCGCACCTGCTGTGCGAGGTGTACTGGCGGCTGGAATCGGTGGGTCTCGCCCATGACAACCAGTGCCGTTTTCCGCTCACGCAGACCGAGCTGGGCGACGCCGTGGCGTTGTCGGCGGTGCACATCAACCGCACGCTGATGAACATGCGTCGCACGGGGCTGGCGCGCATGCAGGGCGGCATGCTCGAGCTGCTGGACAGGCATGCGCTGCAGGCGGCGGGTGGATTCGATCCTGCATACCTGCATCTTCCCTCCGTGGGTTCTCCGTTCCATGCCGGAGCCTCACCGTGGAAGGCGCAGGGTGCTCGCAATGGCTTTGGATGACGCGCGCGTGGATAACGCAGGTTAATGAATCGCGCTGTGCGACTGTCCCATCATGGCAATCCCACAGACATTCCGGAGCAGCCCTCGATGGCGCCCAGCAGGGAGTCCAGCGGTTCAGGCACCGATGCTTCCTCTCCTCCCGGGTGGTTGATGGATGCGGCGATGGCGCGCATCCACGAGGGATTCCTGCCGAAGGAAGCGCAATCCAGGGTGCTGGCCGGACCGGGGCGCGGCCAGCGCTGCTCACTGTGCCAACACGCGATCGAGCTGGGCGATGTGGGCTATGAGGTCGGCACGCTGCAACAGGGAACGTCGGCCGGGCACCTGCATTTCCATGTCTGCTGCTACCGCGCCTGGGTGAAGGCCTGCGGATCGATGCCGCGCGGTTATTCGAGGCAGCCGGCGCCTGCTTCACCGGGGACGGAGACCAAGCGTCCGGGCACGTAGCGACCATCGCAGGTCATCGCCGCTTCAACGCCAGGATTGCACCGGCTCGTGTGCGCCGGGAGGCGTGAGGTCCGCGCCCTCTTACATCCGCCTCCCTCCGTTCCCGACAGCGTCACTGCGGGGACTTCCCTAGCGTCGGTGCTTCACCAACGGACGAGGGGAAATGCCATGACCCCGGAACTGGAAACACGCATCCGCAATCTCGCGCATCGCTTCTGGGAAGAGGAAGGCCGGCCGGAAGGGCGCGAGGCGGAACACTGGCGGCGGGCGCAGGAGAAGCTGTCCGGAGACGAGGCTGCTGATCCGGCCCAGGCCTCGCCAGCGACAGGCAGCGGCCGCGGGGCCGAAGGTCGCGGTGGACAGGCGAGGCAAGCCTCCTCGCCGGTCGCGCCGGAAGGTGACCCGGATGGCGCGCAGAGCGGGATGACGAAGGAGGAGGTCTTCCTGGGGAAGACGACGCGGCGGACGCCGGACTGATTTTCGTTGATCGTCCCCGAAATTGCCGCTTTTTGTCACGATCGTGCGGCCATCGGGACAGACCGGCAATCCAACGGGCGTCGCGGGGAGCACACCGGGATGTTCCACGTGGAACATCCCGCGGAAGCCAGGGCGTGACGCCACGGTTGGCGAAGCCCTTCGAGTGTCCACGCGGGACTGCGCCGGTCAGTGCACCCGATGCCTTGGGTCCAGGGGCCGGCTGCAATGGGAGGAGAAGCCGGCGGGGCGCCTGAGCGCACCCTCTTCCGGTCCTCTCCTCCGCTATCCAGCCAACCGAAGCTCTCCCTGTTCCACGTGGAACGTGCGGTCAGGGCTACCGAACAGCCGCGCCGAGGGATCCAGGGAGGTAATGATCAGCTGGCAATCCAGCTCGCGGACGAGTTCAACAAATCGGGTCAGCTTCTCCGCATCCAGCTCGGCTGCAGGATCATCCAGCAGCAGCGTGGGCGGCTCCTCCTGCCCTGCCCGCAGGCGCTGGATCAGGGCCAGGACCATCGCGGCGGCCACGAGCTTCTGTTGGCCCCGAGACAGGGACTCCCGGGCCAGCTTGCCCGCCAACCGGACCTGGACATCTGCCTTCTGCGGCCCCGGGCCGGTGGCACCCCGCTCGCGATCAGGGATGGCCGACTCGACCAATACCTCCCCCAGCGTCCGCTCCGCCGTCCACCCCTGGAAGTAGCTGAACTGCACGGGTAGCCCCGCCAGTCGATCCACCATGCTTTCGAGTCCGGCCTGGATGTCCTCGAACCAGGCGCGGCGCGCCGCGGCCACCTGCTCGCCCGCCGCAGCGAGTTCGGCATCCCACACCCGAGGATCCGCGCCCACCCGAAGCGCGGCATTCCGCTGCGCCAGCGCCCGCCGGAACCGGTACCACTGGTCCAGGAACCCACGTTCCACGTGGAACACTCCCCAATCCAGCCAGCTCCGCCGCTCGGCGGGGGGTCCATCCACCAGCCGGTGAACCTGGGGATCGATGGCTTCCACGAAGAACGCCGTGGGCAACTCCGCCAGGCTGCGGACATCCTCCCCATCCAGCCGCGCCGTATAGACCCCCTCCTTCCTGTACTCGAACCCGATCCGATGCACCGGATGAACCGTCTGGGCAAAGAGCTGGAGCGCGCCCTGCCCCCGCCGGATCAGCGTCTCGGTATGGCGCGTGCGGAACGACCGTCCCCGCCCCACCAGGAACGCCGCCTCCAGGATGGAGGTCTTGCCGGACCCATTGGGCCCATGGATGAGATTGAGCCGCGGCCCGAACTCGAGCTCGGCCGCGGCGATGCAGCGAAGATCCTTGATGCGGAGGGACGCCAGGCTCACGGCTGGCGAGCCGGATGGCTCAGAGCCGCATCGGCATCACGACGTAGCGCGAGGCCGTGGTGCCTGGAGCCCGGATGAGGCAGCTGCTGTTGGCGTCGGTCAGCCCGATCTCCACCGTCTCGGTGTCGACCGCCGACAGGGCATCGAGCAGGTAGGTGACGTTGAAGCCGATCTCCATCTCGTCGCCGCTGTAGTCGATCTCGACCTCGTCCTGCGCCTCTTCCTGCTCCGGGTTGTGGGCCTGCAGCTTCACCACGTTCTTCAGCAGGCTCATGCGCACGCCCCGGTACTTCTCGTTGGACAGGATAGCCGTACGCTGCAAAGCAGCACGAAGCGCCTCGCGGTCAACCACCACGACCTTGGCGGGATTGGTCGGTATCACGCGCCCATATTCGGGGAACTTGCCGTCAATCAACTTGGAAGTGAACCGAATGTCGCCGATCTGGAGCCGAACGTGATTGGTTCCGATCGCGATCTCCACCTCCCCCGAACTCCCCAGGATGCGCTGCAGCTCGAGCACACCCTTGCGGGGCACGATGACCTGCTGTGCCTGGATGCCCTTGCCGCCACCGGGCAGCGCCGTTTCGGCAATTGCCAGACGATGGCCGTCAGTCGCGACCGCCCGCAGCATTTTCCCATCCGTTTCGAGCAGGGTGCCGTTCAGGTAGTAGCGCACGTCCTGCTGCGCCATCGAGAAATGCGTCTTGGCAATCAGCCGCGCGAGCTCGGCCTGGGGCAGGGTGATGGTCTGGGTGGCGTTGATCGACTCCACCACCGGGAACTCGCTGGCCGACAGGCTCGACAGCGTGAACCGGCTGCGCCCGGCGCTGACCTTCACCTTCTCGCCCTCCACCGCCACCGTCACGGTGGCGTCGGAGGGCAGGGACTTGGCGATGTCCAGCAGCTTGCGGCCCGGCACCGTGATCTCGCCCGGCTGTGCCACGGACACCTCGCCGCTGGCCACGAGCTCGACTTCCAGGTCGGTGCCCGTCACCGACAACCGGTTGCCCTTGGCGGACAGCAGCACATTCGCCAGCACCGGCATGGTCTGCTTGCGCTCGACCACACCGATGACCGCCTGCAACGGACCGAGGACCTGCTCGCGTGTCGCGCTGAACTTCATGAATGAACCTTGCTTGTTATTCAAACAATCACTGACGTGATTGGCCCTGTGGATGCTGAGGATAAACAGTTTCTTCCTTGCCGAACATGGCCTTGGCGTACCAGGGCCTGTCCACGGCCCCGGGGATTGGCGGTCCATGGCCTGTTGGCGGCTTGTGGATGATCCATCCCCAAAACCATCCCGGCGTTTTCCCCAGCCTGGTACACAGCCTTGTGCACAGGCTTTTCCACAGGTTGTTCAGCCCGTGAGGATCCTCACCAGGTTCGAGTAGTCCTCGCGCACCCGGACGTCGGCTTCCTGCAGCTCCTGCACCCGCTGGCAGGCGTGCATCACGGTGGTGTGGTCACGGCCGCCGAAGGCCTGGCCGATCTCCGGCAGCGAGAGCTGCGTGAGCTCGCGTGCCAGCGCCATGGCGATCTGCCGCGGCCGGGCGAGGGAACGGCTGCGCTTCTCCGACAGCAGGTCCGAGAGGCGCAGCTTGAAGTAGTCGGCGACGGTCTTCTGGATGTTCTCGATGGTCACCAGGCGCGCCTGCAGGTTCAGCAGGTCCTTCAGCGCCTCGCGCGCGAAGTCCAGCGTCACCGGCTGGCCGGTGAAGCGCGCGTTGGCGATGATCCGCCGCAGCGCACCCTCGAGCTCGCGCACGTTGGAGCGGATGCGCTTGGCGATGAAGAAGGCCACTTCCTCCGGCAGGTCCATGCCGGCGTCCTGCGCCTTGGCGATCAGGATGGCCACTGAGGTCTCCAGCTCCGGCGGCTCGATGGCCACCGACAATCCCCAGCCGAAGCGCGACTTCAGCCGCTCCTCCAGGCCCGGAATTTCCTTGGGATAACGGTCCGAGGTCAGGATGATCTGCGCCTGGCCCTCGAACAGCGCGTTGAAGGTGTGGAAGAACTCTTCCTGCGACTGGGTCTTGTTGGCGAAGAACTGGATGTCGTCGATCAGCAGCGCCGACAGCGAGCGGTACGCCGTCTTGAACTCGTTCATGGTGTTGTGGCGCAGGGCCTGCACCATGTGGTCGACGAAGCGCTCCGAGTGCACGTAGGCCACACGCGCCTCCGGGTCGCGCTGCAGGATCACGTGGCCCACGGCCTGCATCAGGTGCGTCTTGCCCAGGCCCGTGCCGCCGTAGATGAACAGCGGGTTGTAGGCCTTGCCGGGGTTCTCCGCCACCTGCATCGCGGCGGCCTTGGCGAAGTGGTTGCTCTTGCCTTCGACGAAGCGCTCGAAGGTGGACTCAGGATTCAGCCGCGTGCCGATCTGCATGGCCGGCCGCGGGGCAGGGGACCTCGGCACTGTGCCGTTGATGTTGCCATTCCCCGCCGGCGGCGCCGGCGCGGCACTGCCGCTGCTGCGCGAGCCGATCTCGACCACCAGGCGGATGCCCGCCGTGCCCAGGCTTTCGCGCAGCAGCGAACCGATGCGCTCCACCGCGTTCGCCTGCACCCAGTCCACCGCGAACCGGTTCGGTGCCAGCAACCTGAGCACCCCGTCTTCCTGCACCGCCTGCAACGGGCGCAGCCAGGTATTCACCTGCTGTTCCGGCAATTCGTTGCTCAGGTGCGCGAGCACCCGCGGCCACAGTTCGGTCATGAGTCTTGTGCTCGAGGCGCTCTTGGGCGGCGGCGGTGTTCGAGGGGGGAGGGGGAGTCTACCCGCGTCGGCGGCCAAAGCCACCCTCCCTTTGACCCATGGCGCCGGAAGCCCGGATTTGCCCCACTTGACGGCTCTGGTTGACTCCCCGGGGGCGCTTGAGTACCCTGCCGCACCCCAAATTTCCCGACCAACCGAGCCATGGCAACCAAGCGCACCTACCAGCCGAGCAAGATCAAGCGTGTCCGCACGCACGGCTTCCGTGCCCGCATGGCCACCGCCGATGGCCGCAAGGTGCTGGCGCGCCGTCGCGCCAAGGGCCGCAAGCGCCTGATCCCGTAAAGCCGCGGCCGGCGCCATGGGCGCGCCCCGCCGGCAACGCTTCGACCGATCGCAGAGGTTGCTGACCGCCGCGGCGTTCGACGCCGTGTACAAGCGGCGCATCCGCGTGGTGGACGACTGCTTCGCGGTGAACGGCGCGCCGAACGACGTCGGCCACGCCAGGCTGGGACTGTCCATTGGCGCGAAGGCGGTGGGCAATGCCGTCGCGCGCAACCGCGTGAAACGCGTGGTGCGCGAGTCCTTCCGCCGCATCGCTCCCGAGCTCGGGGCGATCGATGTTGTCGTCGGTGCCCGCAACGGCGCGCGGACAGCGCATAATGCGCAGCTTCGCGAGAGCCTCGACGGCCTCTGGAGAAAGATCCAAAAGCGATGCGCCGTTTCCTGATTGCGCTAATAAGAGGGTATCAGCTGGCGATTAGCCCACTATTGGGCCAATGCTGCCGCTTCCACCCCTCCTGCTCCTGCTATGCCCGCGAGGCCATCGAAAAGCACGGGCCGCTGAAGGGACTGTCGCTGTCGGCGCGGAGACTTTTGCGTTGCCACCCCTTCAATGAAGGCGGGATAGACCCCGTACCATGAAAAACGTCCGTACCTTCCTGTGGATCGGCCTGGCGCTGATCCTCCTCGTCAATGTGCAGGTCTGGATGGCCGAGTTCGGGCCCCGCGACGCCGCGGTGGCCGAGGCCCAGCGCCAGGCGGCGGAACGCCAGCGCCGCGAAAATCCGCTGGCCGAGGAGGTGCCTGCGGCCGGTGACGTGCCCGCCGCGCCTGCTGCCGCCACCGCCGGCGGTGACGATGGCGATGTACCGGTCGTCACTCCGGCGCCCGCCGCCGCCGCATCCGACGCCACCGGCCCGGTGCGCATCCTCAATGTGCGCACCGACGTGCTCGACGTGGACATCAGCCTGCGCGGCGCCGACATCGTGCGCGCCGACCTGCTGGAATACCCGGTGAAGAAGGGCGGGGACGTGCCGGTGCGCCTGCTGCGCAACAACGGCCCGGGCGACCAGTACGTGCTGCAGACCGGCCTGACCGGGGCCGCTGCCAATACCCAGCCGGGCAGCTATCCCACCCACGTGGCCCTGTTCAGCACCCCGTTCCAGGGTTTCCGCCTCGAGGACGGCCTGGATGAGCTGCGCGTGCCCTTCACCTGGACCTCGCCCGAGGGCGTGCAGGTGACCAAGACGCTCGTGTTCCACCGCGGTTCCTACCGCATCGACGTGGTGCACGAGGTCATCAACAACAGCGGCGCGCCCTGGTCGATTGCGCCGTACGCGCAGATCCAGCGCGACATGCCGCGCGCCGAACGCAAGTACTTCGACGTCGCCAGCTACTCCTTCACCGGCCCGGCCATCTGGGACGGCCGCAAGTACGAAAAACTCGACATCCGCGACACCGACGATGCCACGCTGGACCGCGAGGTCACCAGTGGCTGGCTCGCCACCCTGCAGCATCATTTCGTATCCGCCATCGTGCCGCCGCTTGGGGAGAAGCACCGCTTCACGATGCGCGTGCGCGGCGAGGAATTCCGCGCCACCGACCTGGGCGAAACGCGCACCATCGCTCCCGGCAGCGTCGAAACCATCACCCAGACGCTGTTCGTGGGCCCCAAGCTGCAACGCCAGCTGCGCACCCTGCACCCGGAGCTCGACCGCACCACCGACTACGGCAAGCTGACCTTCCTCTCCAAGCCGCTGTTCTGGCTGCTCGACAAGGCGCACGTGATCTTCAGCAACTGGGGCTGGGCCATCGTCGCCGTGACCTTCCTGCTCAAGCTGCTGTTCTACCCGCTGTCGGAGGCTTCCGGCCGCTCGATGGCCAAGATGCGGCTGGTCGCGCCGCGCATGAAGCAGCTGCAGGAACAGTACAAGGACGACCGGCAGAAGCTCGGCCAGGCCATGATGGAGCTGTACAAGCAGGAGAAGGTGAACCCGGCCGCCGGCTGCCTGCCCATGCTGATCCAGCTGCCGGTGTTCTTCGCCTTCTACTGGGTGCTGCTCGAAAGCGTGGAGATGCGCCAGGCGCCGTTCGTCGGCTGGATCCAGGACCTTTCCTCGCGCGACCCGTACTTCATCCTGCCCGCGGTCATGGCCGGGGCGATGTTCCTGCAGTACAAGCTGCAGCCCACGCCCGCCGACCCGGTACAGGCCAAGGTGTTCATGATCATGCCGCTGGTGATGTCGGTGATGTTCGCGTTCTTCCCCGCGGGCCTGGTGCTCTACTGGGTGACCAACACCATCCTGACCATCGCGCAGCAGTGGAACATCAACCGCCGCATCGAGATGTCGCGCACCCGGCGGTGACCATGGAGCCGGCCTGTTGAGGAAGAAGCGCGACACCATCGTTGCCTGCGCCACGCCGCCGGGCAGGGGCGGCGTGGCCGTGGTGCGGGTGTCCGGCGACGACGTGCCGGCCATCGGCCGTGCGCTGCTGGGGGAGCTGCCGCCACCGCGGCATGCGCGCTTCACCTGCTGGAGCGACGAGAACGGCGCGCTGATCGACGCCGGCATCGTGCTGTACTTCGTCGCGCCGCAGAGCTATACCGGCGAGCACACGCTGGAACTGCACGGCCACGGCGGCGACATCCCCGTCGAGGCGCTGATCCAGCGCATCGTCAAGCTCGGCGCGCGCCGCGCCCGGCCCGGCGAGTTCACCGAGCGGGCCTTCCTCAACGACAAGATCGACCTCACCCAGGCCGAGGCCATCGCCGACCTGATCAACGCCACCACGCACCGCGCCGCGCAGGCCGCGCTGCGCTCGATGCAGGGCGAGTTCAGCGCGCAGGTGAATGCCGCCCGCGCGGCGCTGACCGGCCTGCGCGTCTACGTGGAAGCGGCGATCGACTTTCCCGAGGAGGAGATCGATTTCCTCGGCAGCCAGGAGCTGCGCGAGCGGCTCGAGGACGTGCAGTCGCGGCTGCGCAACGTGCTGCGCGGGGCGGAGGAGGGCGCCATCCTCTCGCGCGGCCTCACGGTGGCGATCGCCGGCCGGCCGAATGCCGGCAAGAGCACGCTGATGAACGCGCTGGCGGGACGCGACGTGGCCATCGTCACCGACGTGCCCGGCACCACCCGCGACCTGCTGCGCGAACACGTGCAGGTGAATGGCGTGGCGGTCGAGCTGGTCGACACCGCCGGGCTGCGCGAATCCACCGACGATCCCATCGAGGCCGAGGGCATGCGCCGCGCGCGCGAGGCCATCGCCACCGCCGACCACCTGCTGTTCCTGGTCGACGCCAAGGCCGATCCCAAGGCGCGCTCGTTCGAGGAGGAGCGCGCCCGGCTGCCCGAGGGCGTGCCGGTCACGCTGGTGTACAACAAGGTCGACCTGCTGCGCCGCTCGCTCTCGTCCACGCCGGGCGGCAATGGCGCGCCGCCGTCGTTCCCGGTCTCGGCCGTCACCGGCGCCGGCCTGGCCGAGCTCAAGCGCCACATCGCCGCCAAGGCCGGCGCCGAGCACAACGGCGGGGAGTTCTCGGCACGCGCGCGCCACGTGGAAGCCCTGCGCCGCGCGAAGCAGCACCTGGATGCCGCCGCCGGACTGCTCGGCGGCAAGCAGGCGGAACTGGCGGCCTTCGAACTGCGCCAGGCGCAGGGCGCGCTGGGCGAGGTGGTGGGCGACGTGACCAGCGACGAGCTGCTGGGGCGGATCTTCAGCAGCTTCTGCATCGGGAAGTGACCTGGGAGTCGGGAAACTCCCTCAGTCATGAGGGCCGACGAAGAGTCCGCTACCCCAACGGCAGCGAGGCTCCGCGTCCTCGCCCTTCGGGTAATGGCGCCGCAATGACCGCCGCCCGCGCCCCAGCGCATGAAGCTCGCTCTCGCGCAGTCCTTCGCCGCGGGCGAGAAGCGACGCATGTTCCGCGGGAGAGACCGGCAGCACCGTCCAGTCCATCGGATCCTGGCCGCCCGCCCAGTCGATCATCTCGGTAAAGATCCTGACGAATGCCTGTTGGCACGCTGGGCATCGCAGCGTCGAAACGGTGAAGTGGCTGTCGTCCACGAGCCGGCGTTCCGGGACCAGGCCCGCTAGCGCAGCCCAAGCATTCTCCGCGCTCTCCGGCCAGCACCTCGGACATCCCGATACATTCTCGTCAGTCATCCGGTATACCTCCAGGCCTGCGCGCAGGCCTGCGCGCCCCTGGGGCGGGCTTTTCCTTTGCCCCCCTGTGGCGGGTGTCAAAAACAACTTGCCCTGTC
>QGUX01000211.1 GCA_003242275.1 Pseudomonadota bacterium
GTGGACGGCGGCGGCTACGGGCAGTACGCGCTGGTCGAGCAGCACCAGCTGGTGAAACTGCCGCGCACGCTGTCGCTGGCCGACGGTGCGCTGGTGGAACCCATGGCGGTGGGGCTGCACGGCGTGCGGCTGGCGCGCGGCGAGCCGGGTGCGCGCGTGCTGGTGGTGGGCGCCGGCCCCATCGGCCTCGCGGCGGCCTTCTGGGCACGCCGCCACGGCGCCGGCCGCGTGGCGGTGACGGCCAGCTCCACCCGCCGTGCGGAGCTGGCGCTGACCCTGGGCGCGCATGTGTTCATCGATCCGGCCGACGCCTCGCCCGCGGCGGTGGAGGCGGCGCTCGGCGGCCCACCCGACATCGTCTACGAGTGCGTGGGCAAGCCGGGACTGATCCAGCGCTGCATCGAGTACTGCCGCCCGCGCGGCACCATCGTCGTGCTGGGCCTGTGCACGCCGCCGGACACCTTCATGCCCTTCCACCTCGTGTCGAAGGAGCTGGTGATCCAGGCCTCGGCGTTCTACGAGGTGCGGGATTTCGAGCAGGCGGCCGATGTGCTGGACCACGAGGGCGAGGCGCCCCGCGCCATGGTGACCGACCGCATCGGCCTCGCCGCGCTGCCGGAGGTGTTCGAGGCGCTGCGCAACCGCAGCACGCAGTGCAAGGTGCTGGTGGACCCCTTCGGCTGAGGCGGCAGGCGGCCGCGGGCCGTGATCCGGGCGGCCGCGCGCCGGGCCGGGGCGACCCCCGCCCCGTTCGGGTAATCTTCGGTCCGATGGACGCCTCCCCCCACGACACCACCACCGTGGCCGCCGACCCGCGCCACGTGTCCTACACGCACCTGATGTACGGCCTGCACGCCTTCGCGGTGCTGATGGGCCTGTTCACCTCGGCGAGCATCGTGGGACAGTTCCTGTTCAGCATCCCCTCCATCGTCGCCGTGATCATGAACTACGCGCGCCGCAACAGCGTGCGCGGCACGATGCTGGCCTCGCATTTCTCGTGGCAGCTGCGCACGTTCTGGTGGGCGTTCGCGTGGATGGCGATCGCGATGCTGCTGTTCGGCCCGTTCGTGCCGCTGCTCGTGGGCTACCCGCCGCTGGTGGCCAGCATGGTGGCGGTCGGCCTGTGGGTCGCGTACCGCGTCGCCCGCGGCTGGATGGCGCTGCGCGACGAGCGCACCATGCCTGTCTGATGGAGCGAATCCCGATGAACCGCATTCCGATGCTGCTGGCGGCGGTGCTGCTGGCGAGCGCCTGTGGCCAGAAGGGCGACCTGTACCTGCCCGAGGACGAGCGCGAGGTGATCAGCCGCGTGCCGGTGGGCACCAGCCTGGCCACCCCGGGCGGGGCCGCCACGCCGGCTGGCGCCGAGGAAGAAAACGACGACGATGGCACCGCGACGCCGCCGGCCGCCGATCCGCCCGGCGCCACGCAATAGACCGGGGCAGGACTTCGCATGACCGACGCTTCCGGGCAGCCGCCCCTGATCCTCGTCGACGGCTCCTCGTACCTGTACCGCGCCTTCCACGCGCTGCCGCCACTGAACAACTCGCGCGGTGAGCCCACCGGCGCGGTGTACGGCGTGGTCAACATGCTGCAGCGCTACGTGAAGGAGCGGCCGGACAACTGCGTGGTGGTGGTGTTCGACGCGCCGGGCAGGACCTTCCGCGACGAGCTGTTCGCCGAGTACAAGTCGCACCGGCCGCCGATGCCCGATGACCTGCGCACGCAGATCGAGCCGCTGCTGGAGCTGGTGCAGGCGCTGGGCTTCCCGCTGCTGCGCATCCCGGGAGTGGAGGCAGACGACGTGATCGGGACGCTGGCCGTGCGCGCCGCCAACGAGGGCCGCAAGGTGCTGATCTCCACCGGCGACAAGGACATGGCGCAGCTGGTCAACGGCCGCATCACGCTGGTCAACACCATGACCAACACCGCCCTCGACCGCGAGGGCGTGAAGGCCAAGTTCGACGTGTGGCCGGAGCAGATCGTCGACTACCTCGCGCTGGTGGGCGACAGCTCGGACAACATCCCCGGCATCGACAAGGTGGGCCCGAAGACCGCGGCGAAGTGGCTGAACCAGTACGGCACGCTGGACAACCTGGTCGCGCACGCGCACGAGATCCCCGGCAAGGTGGGCGAGAACCTGCGCAACAACCTCGAGACCCTGGCGCTGTCGCGCCAGCTCGCCACCATCCACACCGACGTGGACCTGCCGCCCGAGGAGAACCTGTATGCCCGGCGCGAGCCGGACCGCCGGCGGCTGCGCGAGCTGTACACGCGGCTGGAGTTCCGCGGCATGCTGCGCGCGCTGGACGCCGAGGAAGGGGTGCTGAAGGCGCGGGCCGGAGGCGAGGTCGTCACCCCGGCAGGTGGCGGGACCGCCGGTGACAGGGCCGGCACCGGCCATCCGGGCGGCGCGGCGCGCGCGGTTCCCGCCCCCCGGCCCGCCGCCGACGACGCCGGCGATGCCGCCGCCGTCACCGCCAATGTCGCCGGGCTCGCCGCGGCGCCGCGCAACTACGAGACCATCCTCACCGAGGAAGCGCTGGAACGCTGGCTCGGCCTGCTGATGAAGGCGGAGCTGGCCGCGCTGGACACCGAGACCACGAGCCTGAACTACAGCCAGGCGCGTCTGGTGGGCATCTCCTTCGCGGTCGAACCGGGCAGGGCCGCGTACCTGCCGCTGGCGCACCGCTACGCGGGTGCGCCGGAGCAGCTCGACTTCGACCGCGCGCTGGAGAAGCTCAGGCCCTGGCTGGAGGATCCCCGCTGCGGCAAGGTGGGCCATCACCTCAAGTACGACGCGCATGTCCTGCGCAACCACGGCATCACGCTGGCGGGCTACCGGCACGATTCCATGCTCGAGTCCTATGTGCTCAACAGCGTGGCCACGCGCCACGACATGGACTCGCTGGCGAAGTACTACCTCGACATCGACACCATCAAGTACGAGGCCGTGGCCGGCAAGGGCGCGAAGCAGATCTGCTTCGACCAGGTGCCGGTGGAAACCGCCGCCACGTATTCGGCCGAGGACGCCGACGTCACGCTGCGGCTGCACCTGGCGCTGTGGCCGCAGCTTCAGGCGCGCCCGAGACTCAGGGCCCTCTACGAGGAGATCGAGCAGCCGCTGGCTTCCGTGCTGCTCGAGATGGAGCATCGCGGCGTGCTGATCGATGCCGCGCTGCTGCGCGCACAGAGCGGCGAGCTGGGCGCGCGCATCAACGAGCTGCAGAAGCAGATCCATGCCGCGGCCGGCGGGGAGTTCAATCCCGACTCGCCCAGGCAGCTGCAGCAGATCCTGTTCGAGAAACTGCAGCTGCCGGTGATCCGCAAGACGCCCACCGGCCAGCCCTCCACCGCCGAGGACGTGCTCGAGGAGCTGGCCACGGCGGGCTTCGAGCTGCCGAACCTGATCCTGGAGTACCGCAGCCTCACCAAGCTCAAGTCCACCTACACGGACAAGCTGCCCGGCGAGATCGATCCCGCCACCGGCCGCGTGCACACCTGCTACCACCAGGCGGTGGCGGCCACCGGCCGCCTGTCCTCGCAGGACCCGAACCTGCAGAACATCCCCATCCGCACCGCCGAGGGCCGGCGCATCCGCCAGGCTTTCATCGCCCCGCCGGGCCACGTGCTGGTGGCGGCCGACTACTCGCAGATCGAGCTGCGCATCATGGCGCACCTGTCGGACGACCCGGCGCTGCTGCGCGCCTTCCAGCAGGACCTGGACGTGCATCTGGCCACCGCCGCCGAGGTGTTGGGCAAGCCGCTGGACCAGGTGACTTCCGAGGAGCGCCGCAGCGCCAAGGCGGTGAACTTCGGCCTGATCTACGGCATGTCGGCCTTCGGCCTCGCCCGCCAGCTCGGCATCGACCGTGGCGCCGCGCAGAAGTACGTGGACCTGTACTTCGAGCGCTACCCCGGGGTGAAGGCCTTCATGGACCGCACCCGCGCCCAGGCCCGCGAGCAGGGCTACGTGGAGACCGTGCGCGGCCGGCGCCTGTACCTGCCGGACATCCGTTCCCGCAACCGCAACCTGCAGCAGTACGCGGAGCGAAGCGCCATCAACGCCCCCATGCAGGGCACCGCGGCGGACATCATCAAGCTGGCCATGCTGCGGGTGGAACGTGAATGCACCGCGCGCAAGCTGCCGGCTCGCCTTATCATGCAGGTGCACGACGAACTGGTGCTCGAGGTGGCCGAAGGCGCCGTCGATGCCACCATCGCGATGCTGCGCGAGCAGATGTCCACCGCCGAGACCCTGAAGGTCCCGCTGAAGGTGGACATCGGCGTGGGCGCGAACTGGGACCAGGCGCACTGATCCCGAACCAGAGGAACTGGAGCCAAACGTCCACATGTCGGGCCGAAACGAGGTCAGCGCGGACATGCCTGCCGCGCCGGTGACCAGCGTGCGCAAGGCGGCGCTGGTGTTCATTTTCGTCACCGTGCTGATCGACATCCTGGCCTTCGGGGTGATCATCCCGGTGCTGCCCGGGCTGGTGCGCGAGTTCACCAACGGCGATTTCGCCGCCGCGGCGCGCTGGGTGGGCATCTTCAGCACGCTGTTCGCCGCCATCCAGTTCGTGTGCACGCCCATCCAGGGCGCGCTGTCGGACCGCTTCGGGCGCCGGCCGGTGATCCTGATGTCGTGCCTGGGCCTGGGCGTCGACTTCATCCTGATGGCGCTGGCGAAGTCGCTGCCGTGGCTCCTGGTGGCGCGCATCTTCTCCGGCCTGTTCTCGGCCAGCTTCACCACCGCCAATGCCTACATCGCGGACGTGACGCCGCCGGAGAAGCGCGCCAGGGCCTTCGGCATCATCGGCGCGGCCTTCGGCGTGGGCTTCATCATCGGCCCGGTGCTCGGCGGCCTGCTGGGCAGCCTGGACCTGCGCGCGCCGTTCTGGTTCGCCGCGGCGCTGGCACTGCTGAACTTCCTCTACGGCTGGTTCATCCTGCCCGAGTCGCTGCCCAAGGAGCGGCGCACGACGCGCTTCGACTGGTCGCATGCCAATCCGGTGGGCTCGCTGGTGCTGCTGAAGCGCTTCCCGCAGGTGTTCGGCCTGGCGGCGGTGATCATGGTCGCCAACATGGCGCACTACGTGTATCCCAGCGTGGCGGTGCTGTTCACCGAGTACCGCTACGGCTGGAGCGAGCAGCAGGTGGGCGGCATGCTGGCGCTGGCCGGGCTGTGCAGCGGCATCGTGCAGGGCGTGCTGGTGGGCCGCGTGGTGCCCCGGCTCGGCGAGCGGCGCACGCTGCTGATCGGCCTGGCCTTCGGCACGCTGGGATTCGCCATCTACGGCTTCGCGCCCTCGGGCTGGATCTTCCTGCTGGCATTGCCGGTGAGCGCACTGTGGGGCCTGGCCGCGCCGGCCACGCAGTCGCTGATCACCCGCCAGGTCAGCCCCGACGCGCAGGGCCGCGTGCAGGGCGCGCTCACCAGCCTGATCAGCCTGGTGGGCATCTTCGGGCCGCTGATGTTCGCCGAGACCTTCAGCCTGTTCATCAGCGACCGCGCGCCGGCACACCTGCCCGGCGCGCCGTGGCTGCTGGCCGGCGCCTGGCTGGTCGCGGGGTTCCTGGTCGCGCTCCGCTATGCGCGCCCGCCGGCCGGGCCCGCGCCGGCCACGCTGCCGCCGTCCTGAGCGGGACGTGACAGGCTCCCGGGTCGCCCCGGGAGCCCGCGATGTCTTGCGTGGAGCCTGGAAGAGCGGTCCCCGCACCCTGCCCCTCCCCGGCACGAGGACTGGACGCGTGCCGGCGTCGCGTTCGCCGGCCTGCTGTTCGCGGTGGCGTGGGTGACCGTGCTGCTCGCCGTGCGCACCCAGGGTGGCCCGCTGCCGCAGGGCCAGTACGTGCTGGCCGCGTTCTTCCTGGCCTACGGCCTGTTCACCATCAGCGTGGGCTACCGCGGGCCCGACCAGAACTACTACTCCTTCGACCGCGTCTCGCAGATCGCCAGCATCCTGGTGCTCGGTCCCGTCGACGCGGCGTGGATCAACGGCCTGGCCTCGCTGGTGTATCCACTGCATCGCCTGCGCCCTGTCTCTTATACACATTGGACGCTGCCGACGACCTACCCTGTGTAGATATTGGGGTTG
>QGUX01000005.1 GCA_003242275.1 Pseudomonadota bacterium
GCGTGGCCTTGAAGTCCACGGTGGGGAAGCGGGCCAGCACGCCTTCCTCGGCCTGCAGGCGGATACCCTTCTCGACCGAGGGCACGAATTCCTTCGGCACCGAGCCGCCGACGGTCTGGTCCTCGAAGATGATTCCCGAGCCGCGCTCCAGGGGTTCGAACTTGATCCACACCTCGGCGAACTGGCCGGAACCGCCGGTCTGCTTCTTGTGGATGTAGTTCTCCTGGACCGGCTTGGTGAGCGTCTCGCGGTACGCCACCTGCGGCTGGCCCATCACGCCCTCGACGTTGAACTCGGTGCGGCAGCGGTCCAGGGTCACGTCCAGGTGCAGCTCGCCCATGCCGCGCAGGATGGTCTCACCCGTGTCGCGGTCGGTCTCCAGGCGCAGCGAGGGATCGGCACGCACCAGCTTGCCCAGCGCGTTGGTGAACTTCTCCTGCTCGGCCTTGTTCTTCGGCTTCACCGACACGCTGATCACGGGCTCGGGGAAGCGCATGCGCTCCAGCACCACCGGGGCGTTGGCGTCGCACAGCGTGTCACCGGTGTCGGTCTCCTGCAGCGAGACCAGCGCGATGATGTCGCCGGCGCGGGCTTCCTCGATGGGGTTGGCGTCCTTGGCGAACATCTCCACCATGCGGCCGATCTTCTCGCGCTTGCCGCGGGTGCTGTTCAGCACGCTCATGCCCTTGGTCAGCACGCCGGAGTACACGCGGCAGAAGGTCAGCGCGCCGTAGGCGTCGTTGATCACCTTGAACGCCAGCGCGGCGAACGGCTCATCGTCCGAGCACTTGCGCTCGCCGGTCGGGTTGCCGTCGATGTCCACGGTCTTGATGGCCTCGACGTCGGTCGGGGCGGGCAGGTAGTCGACCACCGCATCCAGCACCTGCTGCACGCCACGGTTCTTGTACGAGGAGCCGCACAGCACCGGGTTGAACGCGCCGGACAGCGTGCCCGTGCGCAGGCACTTCTTCAGGGTCTCCTCGCTGGGCTCGGTGCCCTCGAGGTAGGCCTCCATCGCCTCGTCGTCCATCTCCAGGCAGGTGTCGACCAGCTCACTGCGGAACTTCGGCGCGGCCTCGATGATGGCGCGGTCGGACGGCACGGTGATGCCCAGCTTGTCAGCCAGGTCCGGGGTGATGTCGAGGATGTCCCACTTGGCGTCGCGGTCTTCCGACTCCCACACCAGCGCCTTGTAGGCCACCAGGTCGATCATGCCGCGGAAGTTGTCCTCGGAGCCCAGCGGCAGGTAGATGGGCAGCGGACGGGCGCCCAGGCGGGTCTTGATCATGTCCACGCAGCGCAGGAAGTTCGCGCCGCTGCGGTCCATCTTGTTCACGTAGCAGATGCGCGGGACCTTGTAGTTGTCCGCGAGGCGCCAGTTGGTCTCCGACTGCGGCTCCACGCCGGCCACGCCGTCGAACACCACCACTGCGCCGTCGAGCACGCGCAGGGAACGGTTCACCTCGATGGTGAAGTCCACGTGGCCCGGGGTGTCGATGACGTTGAGCTTCTTGCCCTTCCAGAAGGCCGAGACCGAAGCGGACTGGATCGTGATGCCGCGCTTCTGCTCCTGCTCCATGTAGTCCGTCGTGGTCGAGGACTTCAGGTCCTTGGTGTCGTGCACGTCCACGATGGTGTGCTTGCGCCCCGTGTAGTACAGGATGCGCTCCGTGGTCGTGGTCTTGCCGGCGTCGACGTGGGCGATGATGCCGATGTTGCGGATGTCGGACAGCGGAATTTTGCGGGCCATCAGGTTCGTTCCGTGCAGAATGAAGGGAGATCGGGTCTGGATCTGCCACCACGGGGGGACTGCCCGGACCCTTGAAAAAGCGCGCAAGGATACGCGATCGGGGGGCCGGACTGCCACCCGAATTTTACATTATGTAAAGTCTTTCCGGCCGCCTGGCCAGGTGGCGGGGGCGCTGCGGCCAAGGCACTCTGGCGTAAGCTCGATGGCCGGAGAAGGGCCGCGGGGCGACAGGCCGGCGGTCACCAACAGGGGGGAATCCATGCGATCGTTCGTGGTACGAATGGCCGGAATCATCGTGGCAGCCTGCTGCGGGTCTCTTGCCGCCGAGGCCGGCGCCGCCGACGCCGTGGCCGCGCGCCCGGCCACCGTTCAGGACCTGCTGCGCCGGGCCGAGCGCGAACTCGACCGGAAGGAAATCGAGCGCCTGCAGCGCGCCTACGGCTACTACATCGACCAGTCCGACTGGGACAACGTGCTCGACCTGATGACGGACGACGCCACGGTGGAGTACTCGCAGTCGGGCGTGTACGTGGGCAAGGAATCGATCCGCCGCCTGCTGTACTCCATCGGCTACGGCCGCCGCGGCCTGCTGCCGCAGCAGCTGCGCGAACACACGCAGCTGCAGCCCGTGGTCACGATCTCGGAGGACGGGAAGACGGCCCGCGCGCGCTGGCGCGCGGTGGTGCTGCTTGGCCAGTGGCAGCAGTACGCGCGCTGGCAGGTCGGTCCCTACGTCAACGAGTACCGCAAGGAGAATGGCCGCTGGAAGATTTCCAGCCTGCACTGGTACGAAACCTTCACCGTGCCCTACAAGGGGGGCTGGAAGGGGCACATGGAGGCCACCAACGTGGCCGACCGCGACATCCCGCCGCCGGACCGGCCCTCGACCTTCCGCATCGAACCCTGGCCGGCGGTGCACCTGCCGCCTTGGGGCTTCGGGCATCCGGTGCGCGATGCGGCGCGCTCGGCCTCGGCGGTGCCGGCCACCGAAGGCGTCACCGGGCGGGCCAGCGCGCGCGACCTGGCGCGGCTGGAACAGATGGTCACGCGGCTGGAGGACCAGCGCGACATCGAGCGCCTGCAGCGCACCTACGGCTACTACGTGGACAAGAACCTGTGGGACGAGATCCCGGGCCTGTTCACCGAGCAGGCCACGCTGGAGATCGGCGGCCGCGGCGTGTTCGTGGGGCGCGAGCGCATCCGGGAGTACATGCACTACCTCGGCTTCCCGGTGCACGGGCGGCTGTACGACCACACGCAGATGCAGCCGCTGATCCACGTGTCGCCGGATGGCACGAGCGCGAAGGGACGCTGGCGCGCGCTGGTGTTCGGCGGCGACTACGGTGGCTCCAGCGCCTTCGCCGACGTCATCTACGAGAACGAGTACCGGAAGGTCGACGGCAAGTGGATGATTTCGAAGCTGCACGCCTGGTTCGTGTTCTACACCGACTTCGACCGCGGCTGGGGCGAGAGCGCCTGGCCGATCACGCGGCCGGAGGCCGACCTGCCCCCGGACCGTCCGCCCACGCGCGTGTACGACATGTATCCCGGCGAGATCACCGCGCCGCTGCACTATGAGAACCCGGTGACCGGCGCGCCGGTGTTCCCGGCCGCGCGCACCGCGCCGCCGCGCGCCACCGCGACGCTGGAGGAGCTGGCGCAGCGGCTGGCCCGCATCGAGGACGCGCGCGCCATCGAGTACCTGCACAACGCCTTCGCCTACTACCTCGACCGCTGGCAGTGGGACGACGTCGCCGACCTGTTCGCCGCGGACGGCAGCATCGAGCTGGCGCAGCGCGGCGTCTACCAGGGCAGGGCGAGGGTGCGCGCTTTCCTCGACCTGTTCGGTCCGCAGGGGTTGCGCCAGGGTGAGCTGTTCGACCATGTGCAGTACCAGCCCATCGTGACCGTTGCGCCGGATGGGCTCACCGCGAAGGCCCGCGTGCGCGAGCTGGCGATGGAGGGCAGGCATGGCGTGGAGGCCACCATCGGCGGCGGCATCTACGAGAACGAATACGTGAAGGAGAACGGGGTGTGGAAGATCAGCAAGCTGCACCTCTTCACCACCTTCATCGCCGACCTGGAGCGCGGCTGGGCGCGCGGCCCGCGGCCGGCGCCGGGCAGGTCCACCGAGCTGCCGCCGGACCAGCCGCCCACCGTGGTGTACCAGTCCTTCCCGCTGTACTTCGCCGGGCCGGCCTTCCACTTCCCCAACCCGGTGACAGGGCGCATGGTGGAGATCCGTGGCGCGGTGGAGGGGAAGCGGCCCGAGCCCATCGTGCCGATGGACCAGCGCGGCCGGTGAAACCCGTCCCGCGCATTCGCGACCGCTGCAACGAGGAAAGGCTCACCTGCGAAGGTGAGCCTTTCCGGAATTGGTGGCCTCTCAGAGTCCCGCCAACAGCGCACCTTCGGTGAAGCTGCGGGTCGACGGGACTGCCCGAGGGCCGGACTTCAACTTAGCCGCTTTGCGTGCAGGTTGAAAGTAACAAATCGGTTAACTTCGTCGAGCAATTCCTCTTGGTTGCATGAACGCATCATCTGTTGCGTGCACGCAGCCACAGCGGATGGAATTTCCGGAATGTCCCTCGTGGACGCGCCCGGTCACCCGGGCGCAGCTCCCTACTCGGTGTCGATGCGCAGCCGCGCCTCGCCGGTGACCGGATCGGCGTACTCGCGGTTGTCCTCGCACACGTACTCGTACATCTTGTAGCCGGGCTTGCGCTGGTAGGTCCACTTCCACTTCCACGGCTCGGTCAGGTACTCCGGATCGACCACGGTCACCTCGTTCTCGAAGTGGTCAGCGTCGATCATGCGCATGCGCTCGTGGATGCGCATGTTGGCCGAGTGCGGGGTGTCGCGGAAGCGCACGTAGTCCTTGATGCCGATGGTCTCGACCACGAAGTCGTTGCCCTCCCAGTGGCCCACCGAATGGCCCCAGAAGCCGGGTTCGGCATCCTCCACCGGCGGCAGCGTGTCGTCGAGGTAGATGCGCCGGACCTGGTTGTAGGCCTCCTGGATGATGGTGACCTGCCGCGGCGTGATCAGCACCTCCATCGGGAACATGGCCATCATCATCGCCGGCATGCCGTCGGGGATGCAGTGGGTGTAATGCGTGGCGATGGGACGTCCGGCGGCATTGGCCTCGTCGTGGCGCCGGCGCTCGGCTTCCCACTCGGCCTTGTACTCGGGCTTCAGCGGCGGCGCCGGGATGCCGGCCAGCCCCACGGGACCCGAGGGGGCCACGGTGCTGGGGTCACGCTCGGCGTCGGTGGGCGTGGGGTAGCGTTCCCACGTGCCGCTGAAGTCGCGCGGATCGAAGCCGCCTGCCTGCGTGCCACCGCTGCTGGAACAGCCGGCGATCACCAGCCCGGCGAGCAGCGCGCAGCCGGTCGCAATGGCGCGCCTCATTTCGCGGCCCCCGGCAGCGGCGAACCATCCTCGATGCTGATGTTCGGCGGGCCCGCCGGTCCGCCGTTGCCGAGGATGCGCCCGTCGGCGAGCTTGACCTGCTTGAGCAGCGCGCCGGGCTCGCCGGTACGCAGCGGCGCGACCACCACGGTGAGCCTGTCGTCGGGCTTGATGATGTTGAACTTCCAGCCGCTGCGGTTGAGGATGCCCGGGTTGGCGCACTCGATGGTCCAGTGGCGCATCTTGCCCTTGGGGTCCGGCGCCTCGAGGTGGATGTACACGTGCGGGTTCTGCCAGCGGAACTCGGTGACCCGTCCTTCGAGGCGGATCTGGTTATCGCTGTCGAACATGGCAAAGGAATGGTGCGCGCCGGCGCTCATCGCGCCGCTGCACAGGACCACAAATGCGAGCAGACTGCGCATCCTCACGAAGACCCCCCTGTGATTTATTGGCGGTTATCGCAGTGAAACCGCTTGACGCTGACTGTACTCCCGCGGCGGGGCGCGAAAAAGGGCCGCGTCAGCGGGCGCCGTCGTCGCGCTCCTGCCGCCCGCGAAGTTCCTCCAGGGCCTGACGGCGCTCGGCAGGCGACTTCTGCTGCCATTCGCGGCGCAGCTGCGCGCGTCGTTCTTCCGACAGTTGCTGGACCTGCCGCAGGGCCTCGCGCAGGCGCTGCTGCTGCTCCGGCGGCAGGTCCTGGAACTGCTGCCAGCGTTCGCGCCGCAGGGCTCGGCGTTCCTCGTTGAGCCCGCGCCAGCGGGCCAGCCTTTCGCGCGCGGCCCGGCGCTGGTCCTGGTCCATGCCGGCCCAGCGCTCGGCGAGCAGGGCGAGACGGGCCCGCCGCACCGGCGGCATCCGGTCCCAGCGCCGCTCCAGCGGAGCCAGCAGCTCCCGCTGCTGGGGCGAGAGCTGTGACCACGAAGGTGCGGCCGGCTGCGCGGCATGCGCCGGCGCAAGGATGAGCAGCAGTGCCACGAGTGCGAACGGCAGCAGCAGGCGGGCCAGGCGGAGCGTGCGGGCGTGAACGGACATGGGCATCAACCTCCGCCGCTGTCCAGTTCCGCCATGGCGGCGGCCCATTCGAGGAAGCCGAAATCCTCCTCCTGGCTCAGCTCCCAGGCTTCCCCGTCGGCCAGAAGCTCGAAGTCCTGGGGCGCAGTGGCCTGGAAGGGCGTGACCTCCAGCCGGGGTTCCCGCATGAGCAGCAGCAGCGCGATGACCGAGGCGGCCACGGCGCCTGCCGGCGCCATGCGCAGCAGCCAGGACCATGCGGGACGCCGGGCTTCCTCCACCGCGGCAGCGCGTGCGCGCGCCAGCTTCAGGCGGGTCGCGCCGTCGAGCCGCTCGGCATCCTCGCGCAGCAGCGCGCCGGCCCGGCGGGCGAACTCCGCGTGCGCCCTGTCTTCTTCGTCGAGGTTCATGGGAATTCTTCCCCCAGTCTGGTCCGCAGCGCCTGTACCGCACGGAAATAGTGGGTCTTCACGCTGCCGTCGCTCACACCCATCGCCGCGGCCGTGGCCGCCACGTCCAGTCCTTCCAGGCTGCGCAGCAGGAAGGCCTCCCGCTGCCGCGCGGGCAGCTCGTGCAACGCCGCCTCGAGCGCGGCGAGCAGGGCGCCCTGGTCCGCCTGCGCGTCCGGACCGGGCGCCGGATCCGGCGCCTCGGCCACGGGATCGAGGACCTCGTCAGGCGCCTCGCGCCGCCAGGGCACCAGCGCCATGAAGCGGCGGCGCACGGCGCGCCGCCGCGCCATGTCGCGCACGCGGTTCTGCAGGATGCGATGGAACAGCGCCGGCCATTCGGCCGGGTCGCGGCGCGCGTAGCGGCGGGCGAGGCTCAGCATCGCGTCCTGCACGGCGTCGAGCGCGTCCTCCTCGTCGCCGAGCGCGATGCGGGCCATGCGGAAGGCCCGCCTTTCCACGCCCGCCAGGAAGCGGTCGAGGGCATCGGGTGAGGCCTCGGCGGGTACGGGCAAGGTCCGGCCTTCGCAGCAGAGGAAATCCACGGGATGCTACAACGCGCGACCGCGCCGCCGGTTGACGGCGGGGAAGGGCGATCACCCTGCAGCGCCCGCCCCGGGAGAACCCGGGGCAGCAGCGCCGAAGCGCCTCAGGCCAGCGCCTTGGCGAACAGCGCCAGCTTGCGCTGCCAGGCGCGTTCGGCCTGCTCCTGGTGGTAGGCCTGCGAGTCCGGCGGCACCCAGCCGTGGTTGGCGCCCTTGTACACCTCGATCTCGGCCGACAGGCCGGCCGCGTCGAAGGCCTTGCGCAGGATGTCCTTCGATTCCGGCTCGCGCGCGTCGTCGTTGTCGGCGATGGCGATCAGGAAGCTGGCCTTCATCTTCGGGATCAACAGGTGCGGGCTGTTCGCGTCATTGGTGGTCAGGCCGCCGCCGTGGAAGGAGCAGGCCGCGCCGATGCGCTCGGGCACCGCGGCCGCGGTGCGCATCACGATGGGGCCGCCCATGCAGTAGCCGGTGGTGCCGATCTTGCGGCGCGTATCCACCGCCTTCTGCGAGTCGAGCCAGGCGACGAAGGCCTTCGCGTCGGCGAAGTGCGTGTCGGCGTTGAGCGTGCGGGCCACCGAGAAGGCCGCGTCACGGTCGGGCGGCGCTCCCTTGAGCGAGCGGTAGAAGGGATTGACGGTCAGCACCGCGTAGCCGGCCTCGGCCAGCCGCTTGCCCATGCTGCGGAAGGCTGGGCGCAGGCCGAAGATGTCCGGCCACACCAGCACCCCGGCGGTGGGATTGGCGGGATGCACGAAGTGCGCGTCGCAGATGCCGTCCGGCGTCCGGATCTCGACTTCGGATTCCGCAACTTCCACGGCGCCCGCCACGGGCGGCAGCAAGGCCGCGAAACCAGCTCCCAGTCCCAGCGCGCTGAAGCGGCGACGGGTCAGTTCGGCGCCGCGCAGGATGTCGTCATTGGAATCGCGTTCGCACATGGCCGTTCTCCAGAAGGGTGTGCGGCCGATTCTAATCAGTCAGTCTTTCCACGTCGCGCAGCGCCGGGAACAGGCGCATCCACAGCAGCGCCACCAGCACGCTGCCCACGCCGCCCACCACCACGGCCGGGATCGCCCCCCACCACGCCGCGGTGACGCCGGCGCGGAATTCGCCCAGCTGGTTCGAGGCACTGATGAACAGGAAATTGATGGCGCCCACCCGGCCGCGCATCTCGTCGGGCGTGTTCACCTGCACCAGCATGTTGCGGATCACGACGCTGATCTGGTCGGCCGCGCCCATGATGGCCAGCGCCGCCAGCGACAGCGCGAGGTCGGTGGAGATGCCGAACACCACCGTGGCGATGCCGAACACGATCACTGCCTGGAACATGCGCATGCCGACGCGGCGCTGGAACGGCCGGCGCGCGAGGATGGCGGTGGTGACCAGCGCGCCGGCGGCCGGCGCCGATCGCAGCAGGCCGAGGCCGACGGCATCGGTGTGGAGGATGTCCCTGGCATAGATGGGCAGCAGCGCGGTGGCGCCGGCCAGCAGCACCGCCACCAGGTCCAGCGAGATGGTGCCGAGGATGTTGGGGTTGCCGCGGATGAAGCGCACGCCCGCCAGCTGCTCGCGCAGCGTGTCGGCGGGCGGCGGCGCTTCGCGCAGCAGCGTGGGCAGGGCCCCGTTCATGATGCCGCCGAGCAGCCAGAAGCCGGCGATGGCCGCGTAGCACACCGTGGCCGAGGCCGCGAAGATGAAGCCGCCCAGCGCGGGGCCCGCGATGGTGGCGAGCTGGAAGGCGCCGGTGGACAGCGCGATGGCCTGCTGCAGCACGCCCAGCGGCACGAGGTTGGGCAGCATGGCGCCGGTGGCCGGCCGTTCGTAGGCCGAAGCCGCGCCGAAGATGGCCGCGGCGGCGTATATGTCGAGCACGGTGATGCCGCCGGTGAAGCTGCGCCACGCCAGCCACGCCGCGGTGACGCCTTCCACCGACTGGCACACCTGCACCACGCGCTTCCTGTCGTGGCGGTCGGCCACGCTGCCGCCATGGAGCACGAACAGCAGCGCGGGCACGAACTGCACCAGGCCCACCAGGCCCAGGTGCAGCGCGCTGCCGGTCAGGTCGTACACCTGCCAGCCCACGGCCACCGCCACGATCTGGCGGGCGAAGTTCGAGAACAGGCGGCCGCCGAAATAGAGCAGGAAATTGCGCTGGCGGAACAGGTCCGGGGCGTGGGACAAGCGGGCAGGAGGGCGGGAGTGGAGTTGCTAAGATTACCCGATCGTGGGAAGCGGTTGGACCACCACGACGTCGAGGTGAATGAATGATGCGCGGATCGCTGTCACGCTGGTTGCAGGGTTGGCTGGCCCCGCTGGTGCTGGCCGGGACGTGGATGTTGCAGGCCACCGCGGCCGAGCCGCCGGCGGGCAGGCTCGAGCAGATCCAGGTGCATGGTCCCAGCCTCGAAGGCAACCTTTCCGGGGACAGTGCCACGCGCACGGTGTTCGTCTACCTGCCACCGGGCTATGCCGCGGACGGGTCGCGCCGCTACCCGGTGCTGTACTTCCTGCACGGCTTTGGCGCCGCCGCGCAGATGTACGTGAACTTCCTCGGGCTGCCGCGGGTGCTCGATGCCGCCATTGCCGAAGGCCGCGTCCCGCCGCTGATCGTGGTCCTTCCGGACGTGCTGAACCGCTTCGGCGGTTCGATGTATTCGAACTCCCCCACCATCGGCGACTGGGAGAGCTTCATCGCGCGCGACCTGGTGGCGTACATCGACGGCCACTACCGCACGCTGGCGCAGCGCGAGTCGCGCGGACTGGCGGGGCATTCCATGGGCGGCTACGGCACGCTGCGCATCGGCATGAAGCAGCCGGACGTCTTCGTGGCGCTGTATTCGATGAGCGCCTGCTGCCTGGATCCCCGCCAGGTGGCGCCGGCCGACGCGACCAACGAGCAGGTGCGCACGCTGGAGGACGTGGAGAAGCTGCCGGTGCTCGGTCGCACCACGCTCGCGGCCTCGGCCTCCTGGGCGCCCAATCCGCAGAATCCGCCGCTGTACCTCGACCTGCCCACGCGCTCCGGCGCCTCGCAGCAGGACGTGCTGGCACGTTTCGCGGCCAACGCGCCCACGGTGATGGCTTCGCAATACGTACCCCAGCTGAAGGGTCATGCGGCCATCCGCATGGACATCGGCGAGCAGGACGGGCTCATCGGCGGCAACGCGTTGATGACGCAGGTGCTGACGAAGCTCGGCGTGCCGCATGAGTACGAGACCTACCCGGGCGACCACATGAACAAGGTCGCCGAGCGTTTTGCGCAGCACGTGCTGCCCTTCTTCGCCCGGCACCTCGCCACCTCCGACAGACCGGGCGGGGGGGGGTCGCGGTAAGCTTCAAGGTCTCCATCGTGACGGAGTTGCGGCCATGCGCGCGCTGAAGATCATCGGCATCCTCCTTGGCAGCCTGGTGGGCCTCGTGGTGCTGGCCGGGGTCGCGGTCTGGCTGCTGTTCGATCCGAACGACTACAAGGATCGCATTTCTGCCGCCGTGCAGCAGTCCACCGGGCGCAGCCTGTCGCTGCCCGGCGAGCTGAAGCTGTCGCTGTTCCCGTGGATCGCCATCGAGACCGGCGAGGCGGCGCTGGGCAATCCGCCCGGCTTCGGCGACGAACCCTTCCTGACGCTCAGGCGCGCGAAGCTGTCGGTGAAGCTGATGCCGCTGCTGAAGAAGCAGCTGGAGATCGGCCGCATCGAGATCGATGGGCTGGACCTGCGCCTGAAGCAGGACGCGCAGGGCAAGGGCAACTGGGAGGACTGGGGTGGCGACGAGGCCGCGGCGCCCGAGGTGGACGAGTCCACCGGCGGCCCGACCTCGTTCGACCTGGCCGGCATCGCCATCACCAGCAGCCGCATTGCCTTCCAGGAGCTCGTCGCGCAGGACGTGGACGTGGACATCGGCCGCGTGGCCAAGGGCGTGCCGGTGAAGGTGTCCATGCGCACCAACCTGGTCACGGCGCCGGGCGAGAAGCCGTTGCCGCTGTCGGCGGACTTCGGGCTGACGCTGGACCTCGACGCGCAGCGCTACCTGCTGGCCGACCTCGTGCTGGCAGGCCGGCTGCAGCCCGAGGGCGCGCCGGCGGAACTGGACTGGCGCTTCGAGTCGCCGGCCGCCGACCTCGACCTGTCGGCGCAGACCCTGGCGCCCACCGACTTCACCGCGGCGTTCGGCGCCGCGCGGCTGGTGGGCCGCATCGAGGGCACCCAGCTCATCGACGCACCGGCGCTGTCCGGCATCTTCAGGCTGGATGAAGTCTCGCCGCGTACGCTGATGCGCCAGCTGGGCATCGAACAGCCCGAGACCCGCGACGAAAAGGTGCTGACGCGCCTGGCTGCGCAGGGCGCGTATGCCTGGCAGGGCGGGGTGATGCGCCTGACCAACCTGGCCTTCACGCTGGACGACAGCAGGCTCACCGGCCGCTTCAGCTTCGACACGTCCAGCAGTGGCATGGACTTCGCGCTGAACCTCGATCGCATCGACCTCGACCGCTACCAGCCGCCGCCCACCGAGGAGGCGGCCGACAGTGAACCCATCGAGCTGCCGGTGGACCTGCTCAAGTCCCTGCGCGCGAAGGGCACCTTCGAGGTGGGCGAGATCAAGGTGGGTGGCGCGCGGCTGTCGAACCTGTCCGCGGCGGTGTCGCTGGCCGACGGCGTGGGCCGCTTCGGGCCGTTGCGCGCGCAGCTCTACGGCGGCACCTACAGCGGCGACATCGGCCTCGACATGCGCCCCGAGGTGCCGCGCCTGACCATGGACGAGCACATGCGCGGCATCGACATCGCCGCGCTGATGAAGGACTACGTGGACAGCGAGCGCCTGTCGGGCAAGGGCAACCTCGACATGGTGCTCTCCGCGCGCGGCCGCAGCGGCAATGACCTGCTGGCCACGCTTGCCGGCCGCATCGGCCTCGACCTGCAGGACGGCGCCGTCGAGGGCATCGACATCTGGTACGCCATCGAGCAGGCGCACTCGCTGATCAAGAACCGCCAGCTCTCGGCGGCGGCCAACACGAAGCGCACGGCCTTCGACACGTTCAAGGCCAGCGCCGAGCTGCTGGACGGCGTGGCCACCACGCGCGACATGGTGGTGGCCTCGCAGCTGCTGCGCATCACCGGCAACGGCAGCACCAACCTGGTGTCGCAGGACCTGGACTTCACCGTCACGGCCACGGTGCTGCGCGCGCCGGCCGGCGCCGATTCGGACATCGCCGAGCTGGCGCGGGCTTCCATCCCCGTGCGCATCACCGGCACGCTGGCTGATCCGAAGATCCGCCCGGACCTCGCCGGCGTGGTGAAGGAGCGCGTGAAGCAGGAGATCGACGAGCGCAAGGAGGAACTCCGCCAGGAGGTGGAGGAGAAGCGCCAGGAGCTCGAGGAGAAGGTGCGCGACAAGGTGCGCGACCGGCTCAGCGACCTGCTGAACCGCTAGCCCGGGAACGCGCGCCGGGTGCGGCTCGCCGCGCCCGGCCTCAGCGGTAGCCGTGCGGCTGGATCCAGCCCAGCTTCCAGCTCACCACGATGAAGGCGAACAGCAGCACCGAGATCGCGATGCGCTGCGTCAGCGCACGGGCCACGGCGCCGGATT
This sequence comes from Pseudomonadota bacterium, assembly GCA_003242275.1. Next base: position 12,750 of record QGUX01000005.1, read on the forward strand.
CGTCCGGTCCCCGGGCCATTGCGAACAGGGCCTGCCCCAGGCTGAACACGGCGAACAGCAGTGCGCCGATCATGACGATGCTCATGGGTTCCGCTCCTCGCGCAGCCGGCGGACGAGTGCCCAGGCAGCCAGCGACGTCAGGGCCACCTGGGCGGCGATGATGGCCACCAGCCCGCCGGCCAGCCGCCAGGCCTCCTCCAGGCCGATGATGAGCCCGATGGGCGTCATCACCTGCATCAGCCGGGTCGAGAACCGCATCGGTTTTTGATTGCTCATGCAGCGAATCATACGCCGCTCTGCTATGGTGGAAATATGCAGATCAGTCCACCGAAAACCGTATCAGTTGGCGGGACGGCCCGGCCGTGAACCGCTACCAGCGCTATGCCGGCGAGCTGGCGGCCCTGATCGCCAGGGGTGAGCTGGCGCCGGGAACGCGGCTGCCCTCGGTGCGCGAGGCCAGCCGGCAGCGCCGCGTCAGCCCCTCCACGGTGTTCGAGGCCTACTACCTGCTGCAGGCGCGCGGCCTGGTCGAGTCGCGGCCACGCTCGGGCTTCTACGTGCGCGCCGATGCCGGCATCCCGGCTCCGCCCCCGCCCAGCGCGCCGGCACCACGCAGCCGTGCCGTGGCCGTCAGCGACCTGGTGTTCGAGGTGCTGGAGGCCACGCGCCGGCCCGGACTGGTGCCGCTGGGCTCGGCCTTCCCGGGGGCGGAGCTGTTCCCGCTGCAGCAGCTGGCGCGGGCGCTGTCCACCAGCATGCGGCGGCTGGAGCCGGCGCGCATCGTCGAGGACCTGCCGCCGGGCCATGAACCGCTGCGCCACCAGATTGCGCTGCGCTACGGGTTGTCGGGCACGCGCGTGACCGCCGGGGAGATCGTCATCACCAATGGCGCGCTGGAAGCGCTGACGCTGTCGCTGCAGGCGGTGACGCAGCCGGGTGATGCAGTGGCGGTGGAGGCGCCGGCCTTCTACGCGGCATTGCAGGCGCTGGAGCGCCTGCGCCTGAGGGCGGTGGAGATACCCTGCGATCCGCAGCGCGGCCTCGACCTGGCGGCGCTGGCCGACGCGCTGCAGAGGCGCGACGTGAAGGCCTGCTGGTTCATGCCCACGTTCCACAACCCCACCGGCAGCACGCTGGATGCGCCGGGCAGGCGCGAGCTGATGCGCCTGCTCGAACAGCACGAGGTGCCGCTGATCGAGGACGACGTCTACGCGGAGCTGTACCACGGCACGCCGCCGCCACCGCCGGTGAAGGCGCTGGATGCGCGCGGGCTGGTCATGCACTGCGGCTCGTTCTCCAAGTGCCTGGCGCCCGGCTACCGCGTGGGCTGGGTGGCCGCGGGGCGCTTCGCCGAAGCGGTGATGCGCGCCAAGACCATGACCACGCTGTCCACCGCGGTGCCCTCGCAGCATGCGCTGGCCACGTACCTGGCCGGCGGCGGCTATGAACGCCACCTGCGGAAGCTTCGACGCACGCTGGCGCGGCAATACGAGCTCGCGGCGCGCCTGGCGGCGCGCTGCTTCCCCGCGGGCACGCGCCTGGGCACGCCGGCGGGCGGCTACTTCCTGTGGGTGCAGTTCCCGCAAGGGGTGGATACGCTGGCCATGCAGCGCGAGGCGCTGGAACGCGGCATCAACCTCGCACCCGGGCAGATCTTCTCCACCACGCGCCGGTTCGCCAACTGCCTGAGGCTGAACTTCGGCCACCCGCGCGATCCGCGCTTCGAGCCGGCGCTGCGCGAGATCGGCACGATGGCGGCGGGCATGCTGCGCGATCAGCGCAGCTGACTGTCCTTGCTGCCGCGCCGGTTGTAGCCGGTCACCGGCTGTTGCTTCGCGTCGGCCGCCGCCTGGCAGGCGAGGCACAGCCTGACACCGGGCAGGGCGGTGCGGCGCGCCTCCGGGATCTCCTCGCCGCACTCCGCGCAGGACTTCAGGCTCTCGCCGGCCGGCAGGCGGCTGCGGGCGCGTTCGATCGCGTCCTTCACCGACGCCTCGATCTGTTCGTTGACGGCGCCCTCGTGTGCCCAGCCGGTGGCCATTGCCGCATTCTACCGCCGCGCAGTAGGCTTGGGCCCCGATGGTCCCGCGTCGCAAAACGGCGTTGCTGGCGGCTGCCACCCTGATGCTGGTGGCCGGCGCCGCTTGGGCCGAACGCGAGTTCCGCGTGCTGCGCGGCTTCGAGGCGCACGCCGATTACACCGAGCTGCCGCCGGACTGGAACCAGCCGGCCGGCTTCGTGGTGGCGCGGCTGATGTATCCCCCGGGCGGCTGGGGCCGCTTCGGCTGGGGTCGCGGCGGCAACTGGCGCCAGGGCGGCACCACCTGGGCGGTGGACTATCCCAAGGGTGATCGCTACTACGCCAGCATCCTGCGCCGCCTCACCACCATCGACGTGCGCTCGGTGGAGCAGCCCGTCGAACTCGAGGACGGCGACGACGTGTTCGACTGGCCCTTCCTGATCGTGGGACTGGCCGGCACCTGGAACCTCGACGACGCCATGGTGGCCAAGCTGCGCGACTACCTGGAGCGCGGCGGCTTCCTGTTCGCCGACAGTTTCTTCGGCTCGCAGCAGTGGGAGGGATTCATCGAGGGCATGCGGCGCGTGTTCCCCGATCGCGAGATCGTCGACCTGCCCGACGACCACCCGCTGTTCCACACGGTTTACGATCTCTCGAAGCGCGGCCGGGTGCCGAACATGAACAACCTGCTCGCGGGCGGAGCCGGATATCTCGACGACGGCGCGGTGCCCTACTGGCGCGGCATCCTCGACGACAATGGCCGCGTGATGGTGGCCATCGCGTTCAACAACGACATCAGCGACTCCTTCCAGTGGGCGGATGACCCGGACTATCCGGCCGAGGCCGCCACGCTGGGACTGCGCCTGGGCGTGAACTTCGCGGTCTATGCGCTGACCCACTGAGCCGGTCGTGCGGCAGGTCCTGCTGGTCGAGGACGAGGTGGCGATCGCGGACACGCTGGTGTTCGCGCTGAACGGCGACGGCTACTCCGCCCGGCACGTGGTGCTGGGCGCCGAGGCGCTGCAGCTGCTGCGGGGCGGCGGCTTCGACCTGGTGATCCTCGACGTGGGATTGCCGGACATGACCGGCTTCGAGGCCTTGAGGCAGCTCCGGCAGTTCTCCCAGGTGCCGGTGATGTTCCTGACCGCGCGCGGCGGGGAGATCGACCGCGTGGTGGGGCTGGAGATCGGCGCCGACGACTACGTGGTCAAGCCCTTCAGCCCGCGCGAGGTGGTGGCGCGGGTGCGCGCCATCCTCAAGCGCAGCTCGGGCACGGCTGCCGCCGGCGGCCATCGCATCGCCAACGGCGAGTTCCTCATCGATGCCGCCAGGGCCTCGGTGACCTACTGCGGCCGGCCGCTGAAGCTGACCGCGCTGGAGTTCCGGCTGCTGCAGCAGCTGGTGGCGCATCCGCAGGTGGTGCAGAGCCGGGCACAGCTGCTGGCGGCGCTGGGCATCACGCCCGATGCCGGCTACGAGCGCAACATCGACACGCACATCAAGGCGCTGCGCGCCAAGCTGCGCGAGGTGGCGGCCGACCGCGAGCCCATCCTCACGCATCGCGGTCTTGGCTACAGCTACCAGCCCCGGGACGGCGCATGAAGCAGCTGTCGCTGACGCTGCGGCTGTTCCTCGCCGGAACGCTGCTCGTGGCGGTGGCGGGGTGGATCGCGCTCGACCTCGTGCTCGACAAGGTCAAGCCCGCCGTGCGCCAGTCCACCGAGGAGACGCTGGTCGACACGGCCAATCTGCTGGCCGAGATCCTCGCGGCGGAGATGAAGGCCGGCACGCTGGCGCAGGGCGACCTGCCGCGCGTGCTCGCCGACTACGGACGGCGTCGGCCGGATGCCGACATCTGGGGCATCCGCAAGGACTCGGTGGACCACCGCATCTACGTCACCGACGCCCGCGGCATCGTGCTGCTGGATTCGGCCGGCGAGGCGGTGGGGCAGGACTACTCGCGCTGGAACGACGTGTACCTGACCCTGCAGGGACGCTACGGCGCGCGCACCACGCAGGCCGTGCCGGGCGACGAGCGTTCCACCGTGATGCACGTGGCCGCGCCGGTGCGCGACGGCGGGCGCATCATCGGCGTGGTCACGGTCGCCAAGCCCAATGCCAGCGTGCAGCCCTACATTGCGCGCGCCGAGCGGCAGCTCGCCTGGCTCGCGGCCGGCTTCATGGTGGCTGGCGTACTGCTCGGGGCGCTGCTGTCGTGGTGGCTGAACCATTCCATCCGCCGCCTCACCCGATTCGCCGACGCGGTCACGGCCGGGCAGCGTCCCGCCGTGCCGTCGCTGCCCGGGCGCGAGCTGGCGCAGCTGGCGCAGGCACTGGACACCATGCGCACCCGCCTGGAAGGCAAGGACTACGTCGAGCGTTACGTGCAGACGCTGACGCATGAACTGAAGAGTCCGCTGGCCGCCATCCAGGGCGCGGCCGAACTGCTACGGCGGGACATGCCGCCGGAGCAGCGCGAGCGCTTCCTCGCCAACATCGAGTCGGAAACCGCGCGGTTGAAGTCGCTGTCGGAGCGCCTGCTGGTGCTGGCGCAGGTGGAGCAGCGGCGCGGGCTGGAGGAGCGCTCCCGCGTCGCGCTCAGGCCGCTGGTGCAGGAGCTGCTCGATGAATGCGCCTCGCGGGTGGAACTGGCGGGCGTGGACGTCGCCAACGAGGTGCCGGCGGATGCCGTCGTGGAGGGTGAACGCTTCCTGCTGCGCCAGGCACTGCTGAACCTGCTCGACAATGCCATCGACTTCACGCGCCGCGGCGGGCGCATCGTGGTTGGCCTCGCGCGCCAGGACGGCCTGAGGCTGTGGGTGCGCAACGACGGCGACGGGATTCCGGACTTCGCGCTGCCGCGCGTGGCCGAGCGCTTCTACTCGCTGCCGCGCCCCGGCACCGGGCGCAAGAGCACCGGCCTGGGCCTGAACCTGGTGCACGAGGTGGCGCAACTGCACGGCGGGGAGTTCCGCATCCGCAATGTCCCCGGCGGCGTGCTGGCGGAACTGCGGCTGCCGGCCGGCTGACCGCCTTCTCCACACAATCTCCACGAAGTCTCCACGCGCCGGTCAACGGCGCCGCGGCAGATTGGCGCCGGATACAACCTGGAGAATCCGCATGCATCGCCTGCTGCCCCTGCTGAAGATCGGTGCCATCCTGTTCATCACCCTGCTGATGCTGCTGCCGGTGGAGCGAATCCGCGGGCTGATCCATGAGCGGCAGGCGCTGCGCGACCAGGTGGTGGAGGAGGTGGCCCGCGCCGATGCCCATGCGCAGGTGTTGACCGGCCCGGTGCTGGTGGTGCCGTTCACCCGTACCGAGCGCGTGGAGGAGCAGGGCCGCGACGGCCGTCCGGTCACGGTGCGGCGCGAGGTGAACGGGGAGCTGCGGCTGCTGCCGGCGGTGCTGGACGTCGACGGCACGCTGCGCATCGAGGAGCGGCGGCGCGGCATCTACCGCGCGCGCGTGTACCGCGCCGACATGCGCCTCGCCGGCGTGCTGGAGATCCCGCAGCACTACGGCGTGGCCGAGGACGTGGAAAGCTACCGCTTCGGCACCCCGCACCTCGCGCTGGGCATCAGCGACATCCGCGGCATCGGCAATGCACTGGTGCTGCGTGCCGACGGCGCGGCGGTGCCCTTCCGGCCGGGCACCGGCACGGAGCTGCTCGCCAGCGGCGTGCATGCACCGCTGCCCATCGCCACCCCTGCTGGACCGCGCCGCATCCAGTACGAGATCACGCTGGCGCTGGCCGGCACGGGGGAGTTCAGCATGGTGCCCGTGGGGCGCGAGACCCATGTGCGCCTCGCCTCCGACTGGCCGCATCCGGGATTCGTGGGCGAGTTCCTGCCGCGCGAGAAGCAGATCTCGGCGCAGGGCTTTAAGGCCAGCTGGCAGACCTCGTTCTTCTCCACCAACCTCGAGGAACTGCTGGCCCGCTGCGGTTCCGCCTCGCCGGCCGCCTGCGGCGAGTTCCACGCCCGGCGCTTCGGCGTCAGCTTCGTCGATCCCGTGGACCAGTACCTGAAGAGCGAGCGCGCGGCCAAGTACGCCTTCCTGTTCATCGGCCTGACCTTCGCCGGGTTCTTCCTGGCGGAGGTGCTGAAGGGGACCAGTGTGCATCCAGTCCAGTACGGCCTGGTGGGGCTGGCGCTGGCCATGTTCTTCCTGCTGCTGCTGTCACTGTCGGAACACATCGGATTCACGGCGGCATATCTGGTGTCCACGGTGGCCTGCGTGGGCCTGGTCACCTACTACGTGGTGCACGTGCTCGACAGCCGCGCGCAGGGCGCAGGCTTCGGCGTGATGCTCGCCAGCCTGTATGCGCTGCTCTACGGCATCCTGAGTTCCGAGGACTATGCGCTGCTGATGGGTTCGCTGCTGGTGTTCGGCATCCTGGCGGTGATCATGGTGCTCACGCGGCGCGTGAGCTGGAACAACCTGGGAGTGTCGCGATGAGCGGCGGGGGCGACCCACGCGTTCCCGCGCCCAGGTCCGGATGCGCGTGGAAGGGACGCCTGCCGCACGTGCCGCCGCCGCGCGACATGTCCGGTCGCCTGCGGGCAGGGATCGTGCTCGGCGTGCGCCCGGGCGGGGATCCCGCACTGCGCGAGGCCGCGGTACGGCGCATCCTGTCGCGGCTCGACGTGCACGGCAGGTGACGCGCGGCGCCGGAAGTCACCGGGGGACTGGTGCCCCCACTCGGAATCGAACCAAGCTCTGCGGTTTACAAAACCGCTGCATCACCACAATGCTTTGGGGGCCGGACCCGGATTATACCGCCGCGCCCGGGGCGGCCTCGCCGGATGTTGCGCCGGTTCCGGGAGCGGCCGGGGTGACGCCGTCGAACTGCACTTCGCGCTCGTCCGCGCAGGCATCCACCTGCAGGGCGCTGGTGTCGATGCCCTCGGCCGCAAGGCGCGACAGCTCGAATGACGCGGGCACCACGCCGGGCAGTTCGAACCAGAAGCTGGTTTCCCTCGACATGCGCTCGGTTACCCGCGGCTCCAGCCGCAGCGCCCGCACCGCCGCCGCGCGGGCCTGGGCGCGCGCCTCCTCGGTGAACACGCCCACCGAGACGCGGAACTCGGGATCATCGGGCATGGCGAAGGCATCGCTGATGCCGGCTTCCTGGATGGCGCGCAGCGTGCGCGCCTGCGCCGCGGCATCGGCGGAGGCGACGTGCACCCACCAACCATTGCGCACCTCCGCGCTCACGGTGTGGCGCAGCGGCCTGATCCGCATGTCGCGCAGCAGCTGCTCCACCTCCATCGCGCGCACCTCGTCGGCCACGGGCCCGAGCAGGGCGCAGGCGCCGGGGGTGGACGCGATGTCGCTCGATGACGGGGCGGATGCGGTGGCGGCTTCGGGTGCGATGAGCCGCGGCGCCTCCTTGCGTACCCAGCGGGACCAGCCGAAGTACAGCAGGTTCGCGGCAAGGAGCACCAGCACGACGATGCGGACCATGCCGCGAAGCGTATCAAGCCCGGCGGCGGATGGGCACCTCGGCGATCAACGCCACGCCGCGCAGCACGAGCTCGTCGCAGGGCCTGCAGGCGCTGCGGATGCGCGCGATCACCGGTGCGCTGGCACCGCCGGTGATGAACACCACGGGCCGCACGTTCAGGGCGCGGGCGACCTGGTTGACGGTGCGGTCGACGAAACCCGCGGCGGCGGCGAGGCAGCCCTCCTCGACGGCGCTCATCGTGGCGCCGGTCAGCGGCGGCACCAGCGGGCGTGACCCGGTGGGCCGGCGCATGGCGGCGGAACGCCGCGCGTCGAGCGCGGCGCGCGGGGCGATGTCGGCCGTGCGGCCCAGCAGGGAATCGAGCATCAGCGAGGGACCCGGCGCGATCAGCCCGCCGCGGTGATAGCCGTCCTGGTCGACGAGGTCGATCGTCAGCGCGGTGCCGATGCACACGGCGCACACCGTGCGGTAGCAGCCGGCACGGTGCCAGGCGGCAATGGCCGCGGCCCAGCGGTCGGCGCCCAGGCGCCCGGGACGGGCATAGGCATTGCGTACGCCGGCGGCCGCGCGGGTGCTCACGATGAACTCGGGGCGCGGCGCGCCGGCGGTGCGCAATGCCGCGCGCAGCTCGCGCTCCAGCCTGGCGCCGGCCACGTTCACGCCGACCACGCGGCCGATGGCCGGTGCGCGGCGCAGCCAGGCGGTGAAGCCCGTGAGGTCCTCGCGCGGCACGGCGCGCTGTGCGCCCAGCCGGCCGTTGCGCACCAGCGCCCACTTGAAGCGGGAATTGCCCGCGTCGAACAGCAGCGTGTTCATCACTCTCCTTGTCGGGGCCGCACCGAGACCTCGCCGGCCACGACGGCGTGCAGGCGTCCCTCGTGCTCGACCAGCAGCGCTCCGTCGGCATCCACGCCGCGGGCCACGCCGCCGGCCACGTTCGCACCGCCGCCCAGGACCTGCACCGGCCGGTCGCGCAGGACGTCGGCGGCGAGGTATTCCTCGCGCAACGAGGCGAAGCCATTGCGCGCGAAGCCGGCCAGCAGCGCGACATTCTCCTCCAGCACGGCGGCCACCAGCGCCTCGCGCGGCGGCGGGGCGGCCGGTGCAACCAGTTCCGCGATGTCCGCCGCCTGGTTGCCCCCGGCGGCGCCGATGAAGTTGCGCAGCGCATCGCCCAGCGTGACGTTGAGGCCCAGCCCGACCACCACGTGCAGCGGACCGGCCGCCTCCGAGCGCATCTCGATCAGGATGCCGCCGAGCTTGCCGCGAGGCGTGACGAGGTCATTGGGCCACTTGAGCCCCAGGCCGCTTACATCCAGCCGCGCCAGTGCGCGCCGCACGGCCACGCCGGTGGCCAGGCTCAGCGCGCCGGGACGCTCGCCCATGCCCTCGAAGCACCACGACCAGGACATGCAGATCGCTCCTCCGGGCGGCGCCAGCCAGCTGCGTCCCATCCGGCCGCGGCCCGCGCTCTGGTACTCGGCGGTGAGGAAGTCGAACCGGCCCGGCGGCGGCGCGCCGCGTTCCAGCAACTCGCTGTTGGTGGAGGCGATCTCGGTGGCGCAGCGTCCCTCGCGCAGGCGCGCGCGCACCCCGGGGGAGAGGCGCTGCAGCACACCCGCGGCGGTGAGCGGGCTGGCGGGACGCACCAGCCGGTAGCCCCGGTGCGTGATGGCTTCGATCTCGGTACCCCGCTCGCGCAGGAGGCCCATGGCCTTCCAGATCGCGCTGCGTGTGACTGCGAACTCGGCCGCCAGCGCCGCGCCGGACACGAACTGCGGCGTGCCCTCCTCGGCGGCGCGGGCGGCGGCCAGCCGCTGCAGCACCTGCATGGCCAGCGTCATGCCGCGCCCTGCGCCAGCGGCACCTCGGCCAGCATGCAGCGCACGCTGCCGCCGCCGAGCTGCTCGATCACGGGAATGTCGGCCACCAGCGGCTCGCACAGCGCACGACGCAGCTGCGCCTCCTGTGTCTCGTCGAGCGCTGCGGCGGCGCGCGCGGACATCACCAGGTGCCGCGTGCCGTCGGGCGAGGGCACCTCGAGCATGTTGCCGGCGAAGGAGAACAGCTGCTCACCGCCCAGCGCCAGCACGTCGCGGCCCGAGGCCTGCAGCCGCTCCACCAGCGCGTCGCGCTGGTCGCGGTCGACCCACTCCAGTCCCACGCCGGCGATGTCGGTGCCGATCCACATCACCACGTTGGTGTGGTAGACCGGCACGCCGTCCGGCGTCGCGGCATCGAACAGGAAGGGTTCGTAGTCCATCAGGCGCGCCCACTCCGCGAGCAGGTCGGGACTGGTACGCGGCGAGCGGCAGGCATAGGCCACGCGCTCGCGGTGGTCGAGGACGAGGCTGCCGGTGCCCTCGAGGAAGCGGCCGTTCTCCTCCTCGATGGTGAGGTCCACGCGCCGCCGCTCGATGAAGTCGAGCTGGCGCTTGACCTGCTGGATCACCGTCTCTCGCCGCTCGGCCCGGCGCACCGGGTCGTGCATGGGGTACAGCACCACCGTGCCGTCGGCGTGGAAGCTGACCCAGTTGTTGGGGAAGACCGCATCCGGCTTGGGCGGCTGCGGGGTGTCCTCGGCGATGGCCAGCGGGATGCCGGCCCGGCGCAGCCCGGCGACCAGGGCCGAGAATTCCCGCCGCGCCGCGGCCGCGGCATCGGCTGCGGAAAGCCGGGGCGTGGCCTGCTGGAAGCGGTTGGTGGTGGCGGTCTGTGCGTTGAACCCGAAGGCGGCGGGTTCGACCAGGCACAGGCCGGTGATGGGCGCGCTCATGCGGAGGGGCGCGGCGCGGTGCCACGCCGGATCCGGCCGGTTCGAACGGGAGGAAGCCTCCGCGCGTTCAGCGCGCGGCGTAGGCTTCCATCATCAGGCCGGTTCCACCACCGGAGACATGTGCCACGACCGCCGTGCGCCGGTGCAGCTTGGTGATGGAGCCGAGGTTGATGGCGAAGGCCAGCTCGACTTTCTGCCCCTTGCGCAGGCCGAGGCCCGATGTCCGGATGAACACCCCCGTGGCGCTCAGGTTGACCGCCTTGCAGAGCGAGCGGCGGCCGTCCGGCATGATGATGTACACCAGCGTCCTTGCACGGTGTCTGGTGTGTAGGCGACGTTCCACTGAGTTTCCCGTGTGCATTGGTCCGGAACTGCGTCACATTATGCATTCGGATGGTGCAGCGCGAAGCCGGGACTTCACTTATTCAAGGCTACTACAGGGCCGCCCGCGCCGTGAGCGAAACCCTGACCGGGCAATGGTCAGGCAGGCGGAAGCGGATCGATTTCGAAATGGGAAAACGCATCTGCATGAAGCCTTCCGGGTGCAGGTGGGGCATCAGCGCGCGGTCCACGAGGATGTGGTCGATGAATGTCTCGTAGGGTTCGCCGAACACGCAGTTGCGGAAGGGCAGGTGCGCCGCGGAGGTTTCGAAGGTGCTGGCATCGAGCAGGTCCCAGAAGGGATCGCCTGATCCCGGGGTGCCGGCCCGGTTCAGGTCGCCGAGCACGATGAAGGGTTCCTGGGCGGTCACCCGCGCGGCGATCCATTCGCCCAGCGCCGCGGCCTGCCGGGCGAGCAGCCGGCACGCGCCGGTGGCCGACTCGAGCGGATCGTGTGCGCAGCCGGACTTCAGGTGCACGGACAGCAGCCGCCACGGCGGACCGCCGGGCACGCGCAGCAGCAGCACCTGCCCACTGCGGCCGCGGCCACCGGCAGCCAGCGAATCGAGCGGCGGTTCGCAGCGGGCATCCAGCCACCGCCTCACGGCAAAGCCCGCATGCTGGGCACCGGCGCCCGGCGCAATGCAGATGTCGTAGCCGCGGAACACGCGCCGCGCGACGTTGGCATCTTCAACTTCCTGGAAGGCGATGACGTCGGCCCCGAGCCGCCGCACCTCGCCTGCCAGCGCGCCGAGGTCGGCGCTGTCGCGCACCTGCCCGCGCGCCACGTCGCAGGGCAGCGGCGAGGCCTGCCCGTCGCGGCAGGCAAGGCGTGCCCGCCGCGCCGTCTCCGGCGAGACCAGCCACTGCATGTTCCACGTCGCCACGCGGATGGGCCGCGATGGGGAAAAGGCATCCCCGCCCCGGAGCACGGCCCAGACGACGAGGCCGAGCACCAGGGCGAGGACGAGGGCGAAGACGACGGGTCGGGTCGGGATCGTCACGCGCACAGACTGGCATCGCCACGCCTGCTGCAGTGCGCGGATATCTGGCGTGTTCGCAGGGAATGCGGCGTGGCCGGCAGGAATGTTGCATCCTTGGGAAGCGATGAGCGTCGCAGCCCCCATCACGCAGAACGCCGACATCCGCTACCTGGGGCGGCTGCTGGGCGATGTGATCCGTGCGCTTGGCGGGCAGCAGCTGTTCGAACGCATCGAGGCCATCCGCGCCACCTCGGTGAACGTGCACCGCGGCCTCGCCGACGAGGCCGCGCTGGGTCAGAACCTGACCGCGCTGACGCCCGACGAGCAGCTCGACTTCGTGCGCGGCTTCATGCTGTTCTCGATGCTGGCCAACCTCGCCGAGGACCGCCAGGGCGGCGCCACGGAAGAGGGCACCAGCATGGCCTCGGCGCTGGAGGAACTCGCGGCCGCCGGCATCGATGCCGACGCGGTGGCGCGACTGCTGGACTCCGCGCTGGTCGTGCCGGTGCTCACCGCGCACCCCACCGAGGTGATGCGCAAGAGCATGCTCGACCACCGTGCGCGCATCGCCCAGTTGATGGCCCTGCGCGACACCGGCGCCACCGTGACGGCCGACGGCGACGTGATCGAGCAGGCACTGGTGCGGCAGATCGCGCTGATGTGGCAGACGCGGCCGCTCCGGCGCGAGCGCATGCAGGTGCAGGACGAGGTGGAGATCGCGCTGGCGTACATGCGCGACGTGCTGCTCGACGTGCTGCCCCGGCTGTATGCGCGCTGGGACCGGCTGCTGCCGCGGCGCACGGGCACCTTCCTGCGCCTGGGAACGTGGATCGGCGGCGACCGGGACGGCAACCCGAACGTGGACGCGGGCACGCTGCGCTATGCGCTGCGCACGGCCGCGCGCGCGGTGCTGGGCACGTACCTGGCGCAGGTGCACGCGCTGGGCAAGGAGCTGTCGGTTTCCACCGAGCTGGCCCGGGTCAGCGACGAGGTGCGTGCGCTGGCCGAGGCCAGCGGCGACACGTACGCGGGCCGTCGCGACGAGCCCTGCCGGCGGGCGCTGGTGGGCATCTATTCGCGCCTTGCCGCCACGTACACGGAAATCACCGGGCAGCCGCCCGCGCGGCCGCCGAACACGCAGCTTCCCCCCTACACCGACGCGCAGGAACTGCGGGGCGACCTGGTGGCGATCGCGCGCAGCCTCGCCGTGCACGGCGCGGGCCTGCTGGCCAGCAGCGGCGCACTGGGACGCCTGATCCGCCTGGTCGAGGCCTGCGGCTTTCACCTGGCCACCATCGACCTGAGGCAGAACTCCGACGTGCACGAACGCGTGGTGGCCGAGCTGCTGCGCGTTGCCGGCGTCGAGCCGGACTATGGCCGCCTCACGGAAGGGCAGCGGGTGGACCTGCTCAGGCGCGAGCTGTCCAGCCCGCGCCTGCTGTTCAGTCCCTACGCCGGTTACGGCGCGGAATGCGTGTCGGAACTGGCCGTGGTGCGCGAGGCCGCCGCGGCCCACCGGCGCTACGGGCCGGCGTGCATCACCCACTACATCATCTCGAAGACCCAGAGCGTGTCCGACCTGCTCGAGGTCCACGTGCTGCTGAAGGAGGCGGGCCTGTACCGCGCCGATGCGCCGGAGGCGACCGCCATCATGGTGGTGCCGCTGTTCGAGACCATCTCCGACCTCGAACAGGCGCCGGCCATCATGCGCCAGTGGCTGTCGCTGCCCGAGGTGCGCGCGGCCGCCGCCCGCCGCGGCGTGCAGGAAGTCATGGTCGGCTACTCCGACTCGAACAAGGACGGCGGCTACCTCACCTCGGTCTGGAGCCTGCACGAGGCGGGCCGCGCGCTGGTGCGGGTGTTCGAGGAGGCCGGCGTGCGCATGCAGCTCTTCCATGGTCGCGGCGGCAGCGTGGGACGCGGCGGTGGACCCTCGGCGGCGGCCATCCGGGCGCAGCCCGAGGGGGCCGTGCAGGGGCGCATCCGCATCACCGAACAGGGCGAGGTGATCGCGGCCAAGTACGGCACGCACGAGAACGCGGCCGCGAACCTCGAGACCATGGCCAGCGCCACGGTGCTGGCCTCGCTGGCGCCGGGCAAGCGGCCCGAACGGGACGCGCGTTTCCTGCCCGCCATGCAGTCGCTTTCGGCGCAGGCCTTCGCCGCCTACCGCGCCCTGGTGTACGGCGATGATTCCTTCCGCCGCTTCTTCCGCGAGTTCACGCCGCTGGCCGAGATCGCCACGCTGAAGATCGGCTCCAGGCCCGCTTCGCGCACGAAATCCGACCGCATCGAGGACCTGCGCGCCATTCCGTGGGTGTTCGCCTGGGCGCAGGCGCGCGTGATGCTGCCGGGCTGGTATGGCGCGGGCCACGCGCTGGCCGCTTTCCCCGATCGCGGCCTGCTGCGCGCGATGGCGGCGGAATGGCCGTTCTTCAGGGCCACGCTGGACAACATGGAGATGGTGCTGGCCAAGAGCGACCTGGCCATCGCGCGGCGCTACCTCACGCTGGTCACCGACCGCGAGCTCGGCGCGCACTGGTTCGGCCGCATCGAGGAGGGCTGGCGGCGCACGCACGACGCGCTGCTGGAGGTCACCGGCCAGTCGCGGTTGCTGGAGAAGAACCCGCGTCTCCACACCTCCATCCGCCTGCGCGTGCCCTACATCGAGCCGCTGAACCTGCTGCAGGTAGAATTGCTGCGGCGCCACCGGGCGGGTGATGACGATCCGCGCGTGGCGGAGGGCATCCACCTCAGCATCAATGCCGTGGCCACGGCGCTGCGCAACAGCGGCTGAACGACCCAGCCTGGGGCAGGCAGGCCCCGGATTGCCCGTTCCTGGTGCGCCCGCGGCGTGCGGGGGGCCGCCTGGGGCTTGCACGCAACTTGCAAGTCGCCCCGGGCCAACCGCGAGAAAAGCCAGATCCATGCTCCAGCCTGCCGACACGCAGGGCATCGCCGCGCGCGACGCCTTCAAGCACGCATTCCTCGACAACCTGCTGTACACGCAGGGCAAGTTTCCCGCGCTGGCCACCCAGAACGACTACTACCAGGCGCTGGCCCACACCGTGCGCGACCACCTGCTGCACCGCTGGATCAGCACCGCCGCCGCCTACACGCGCCTGGGCTCGCGCACCGTGGCGTATCTCTCGGCCGAGTTCCTGATGGGCCCGCACCTGGGCAACAACCTGGTCAACCTGGGCATGTACGACGAGGTGAAGGCGGCCATCACCGAACTGGGGCTGGACTTCGACGCACTCCTGGCCATGGAGGCCGAGCCGGGGCTGGGCAATGGCGGCCTGGGCCGCCTGGCGGCCTGCTTCATCGATTCGCTGGCCACGCTGGAGATCCCCTGCCTGGGCTACGGCATCCGCTACGAGTTCGGCATCTTCCACCAGGAGATCGTCGACGGCTGGCAGCAGGAACGCACCGACAACTGGCTGCGCTGGGGCAGTCCCTGGGAGATCCAGCGGCCGGAGTGGTCGGTGCCGGTGAAGTTCCGGGGCCACACCGAGCACTACCGCGACGAGCTGGACCGCCACCGCGTGCGCTGGGTGCCGGGCAAGGAGGTCATCGGCGTGCCCTATGACACACCCATCCTCGGCTACCGCAACAACACCGCCAACACGCTCAGGCTGTGGACGGCGCAGGCCACCGAGTCCTTCGACTTCGCCATCTTCAACCGCGGCGACTACTTCGGCGCGGTGAACCGCAAGGTCGACTCCGAGAACATCAGCAAGGTGCTGTACCCGAACGACGAGCAGCTCTCGGGCAAGGAACTGCGCCTGGAGCAGCAGTACTTCTTCGTCAGCTGCTCGCTGCAGGACATGTTCCGCATCCTGCGCACGCAGCGCATCCCGGTGGAGCGCTTCCACGAGAAGTTCGCCATCCAGATGAACGACACGCACCCGGCCATCGCGGTGGC
>QGUX01000396.1 GCA_003242275.1 Pseudomonadota bacterium
GCGGCTGCCGGCCCAGTCCCCCCACCACCCCGGTGGCATTGCCGCCGGCATCCGGCCGCAGCGCCCAGCGCCCGCGTTCGGGCTGGAAGGCGGTGGCCTCCAGCCATGCGCGGACCGGCGCCGCCTGCGCGTCCCGCCATGCGGCAAACTCCGGTTCACTGACACAGTGCAATGGCAGCGCGGATGCACCGCCTTCGGCAACGGGGGGCATGCCGGGATTCTAGTTCATCCGCATAGCTGACGAGTCAGCAATTGGATGATTCGCGTTATACTTGCCCGCTCCTGTCCAACTATTCCTGCCAACGGAGCACTCTAATGCGTCTTTACGGACCCAAGGATGTCGACAAAACCGCCCTGCGCCGCGCGCGCATCGCGATCCTCGGCTATGGCAGCCAGGGACGTGCCCACGCGCTGAACCTCAAGGACAGCGGTTTCGACGTGGTCGTTGGTGTCCGCAAGGGCGACAGCTTCAAGGCCGCGAAGAAGGACGGCCTGGTCGTCAAGACGCCCCTCGAGGCGGTGAAGGACGCCACCCTGATCGCCTTCCTGGTGCCCGACACCACGCAGAAGGCGCTGTACGCCGAGATCAAGGACGCCATCCCGCAGGGCGCGACGCTGCTGTTCGCGCACGGCTTCAACATCCACTACGGCCAGATCAAGCCGCGCAAGGACCTCGACGTGGTGCTGATCGCGCCCAAGGGCCCGGGTGGGCTGGTGCGCCGCCAGTACCAGCAGGGCCGCGGCGTGCCGGCGCTGATCGCCGTGCACCAGGACGTGTCGAAGAAGGCCTTCGCCAAGGCGCTGGCCTATGCCCACGGCATCGGTTCCACCCGCGGCGGCGTGCTGCAGACCACCTTCAAGGAGGAGACCGAGACCGACCTGTTCGGCGAGCAGGCCGTGCTGTGCGGCGGCACCACCGAGCTCATCCTCAAGGGCTACGAGACGCTGGTCGAGGCCGGCTACCAGCCCGAGGTGGCCTACTACGAGGTGCTGCACGAGCTCAAGCTCATCGTCGACCTGCTGCACGAGGGCGGCCTGGCCAAGATGCACAAGTACATCTCCACCACCGCCAAGTGGGGTGACCTGATCAGCGGCCCGCGCATCGTGAACAAGGCCACCAAGAAGGAGATGAAGAAGGTCCTCAAGGACATCCAGGACGGCAAGTTCGCGCGCCGCTGGATCGCCGAGAACAGGACCGGCCTGAAGAAGTACAACAAGCTGCTGAAGGCCGACCTCAACCACAAGATCGAGAAGGTCGGGGCGAAGCTGCGCGAGCGCATGCCCTGGCTGTCGGAGGAGCGCGCCTGACAGGAGCGCGAGCAGGAACACGCCATGCCCATACCCGCCACGCAGTACATCTGGTTCAACGGCAAGCTCGTCCCCTGGGAGAAGGCGACGGTGCACGTGCTCTCGCACGCCCTGCACTACGGCTCGTCGGTGTTCGAGGGTGTACGCGCGTACGCGTCGGACAAGGGCGTGGCGGTGTTCCGCCTGGCCGAGCACACGCGGCGGCTGTTCGACTCGGCGAAGATCTACCGCATCACGGTGCCGTACTCCCCTGAGGAGATCAACGCCGCCTGCCGCGAGGTGGTCGCGGCCAACGGCCTGTCCAACGGCGCCTACATCCGCCCCGTGGTGTTCCGCGGCTACGGCGAGAGCGGCGTGGCGCCGGAGGTCGAAACGCCGGGCGGGGGGGGCCATGCCCGGTGGGG
>QGUX01000212.1 GCA_003242275.1 Pseudomonadota bacterium
AGCGCTGGTTCAACATCCTGCGTGAGGTGCTGGGCTGGCGCGTGGGGCGGCGCGACATGCGCGAGATCAAGGACGGCGTGCGCTTCCAGACGGAGGAGCGGGTCCCGCCCGCGCCGCTGCTGGACGAGAGCCCGCTGCCCCCCATCACCATCGACTGGCGCGTGATGCTGTTCGATGCCGACGGCGACATCCTGATCCAGCCGCCCGGCGAACTGCAGGAAACCGAACTGGCGGTCAGGCTGCCGATCCGGGTCGACAACCAGGTGGTCGGTTACCTGGGATACGTGCCGCGGCTGCGGCTGGTGCAGTCGCTGGAGTCGATCACCGCACGGCAGCAGTCGCGCCGCTTCGGCGTGATCGGCATCGGCATGCTGGCCGCGGTGCTGCTGAATGCGGCGCTGATCGCCAACTGGCTGTCGCGGCGCCTGCGCGCGCTGGGACAGGGCGCCACGGCACTGGCGCGCGGCGACTACGGCACGCGCATCCCGGTCCGCGGGCACGATGAGCTGGCCAGGCTGGCCGGGGACTTCAACCACCTCGCGGAGGCGCTCGCCGCCGCGCAGCGTGGACGCCAGCAATGGATCGCCGACATTGCGCACGAGCTGCGTACGCCGCTGACCGCGCTGCGCGCGGAGATCGAGGCGGTGCAGGATGGCGTGCGTCCGCTGACGCAGACCAGCATCGCCTCGGTGGCGCAGGAGGTGCAGCGCCTGACGCGCCTGGTCGAGGACCTGCGCACCCTGTCGCTGTCGGACCTCGGTGCGCTGACCTACCGCAAGGCGCCGTTGAACCTGGCCGAGTGCATCGACGATGCGCTGTTCACCGCCCGCGCCGCGATCGAGGCGGCGCGCCTCGAGGTGGAACTCGACCTCGACCGCTCGGTGATGATCGAGGCCGACGAGGACCGCCTGGCACAGGTGTTCGCGAACCTGTTGCAGAACACGCTGCGTTACAGCGATCCGCCGGCGAAGCTGGTCATCCGCGTCGCCACCGAGGGCGAGATGGCACGCATCGACTGGGAGGACTCGGCCCCCGGCGTGAGCGACCAGGACCTGCCGCGCCTGACCGAGCGGCTCTACCGCGTGGATGCCTCGCGCTCCAGCAGCAGCGGTGGCAGCGGCCTGGGACTGGCCATCGTCCAGGCCATCGTCACCGGCCACGGCGGGCACATGGAGGCGGCCCATTCCGCCCTGGGCGGCCTGCGCTGGTGCATCCGTTTTCCGCTGGCGGCAAACTCGGCTGCATGAACAATGCACCGGGGCCGCAGAACGCCCGCATCCTGATCGTCGAGGACGAGGACAAGATTGCCGACGTGCTGCGCGACTACCTGCGGCAGCACGGCTACGAGACGCACCGCATCGCGCGCGGCGACGAGGTCGAGGACTGGGTGCGCGCGAATCCGGTGGACCTCGTCCTGCTCGACGTGATGCTGCCCGGCCTGGACGGCATGGAGGTGTGCCGGCGGCTGCGCACGTTCTCCGACGCCGCCATCATCATGGTCACCGCCCGGGTGGACGAGATCGACCGCCTGCTGGGACTGGGCCTCGGCGCCGACGACTACATCTGCAAGCCCTTCAGTCCGCGCGAGGTGGTGGCGCGCGTGGCCACGGTGCTGCGGCGGACGCGGCGCGCGCAGCAGGCCGCCGGCCCGCGCAACAGCGGCCTGGTGCTGGACGAGTCGGGCTGGCGCGCCACGCTCGACGGGCATCCGCTGGACCTGACCGCGGTGGAGTTCAAGCTGCTGTCGGTGCTGGCCAGCCAGCCCGGCCGCATCTTCACCCGCGACCAGCTGATGGACCACATGTACCGCGACGAGCGCGTGGTGGCCGACCGCACGGTGGACAGCCACGTGAAGAAGCTGCGCCGCAAGATCGCGGAGGTCGCGCCGGGAGAGGAATTCATCCACTCGGTGTACGGGGTGGGCTACTGCTACGAGGACCGCCGCCACTCCCAGGCGACGTGACTGCAGCCGGCCGGTGAAGGCAGGGACCGGCCGGCCTTGGCCCGCGGGGAGCTGGCGCCCTGGAGTACCATCCCGGGCACGGCGAACACGGCATGGGAGGGCGTCATGCGCAAGCGCAGGCTGGTCGGGGCGGCTTGGGCGGGAATATCGGCAGGGTTGCTGGCCGGTGCGTCCGGCGCGGCGCAGCCGGCGGCCGTGGCGGCACCGGCGTCCTGTGATCCCGATGGGGACCTGCACTACATCTGCGGCCCGGTGAACGCCGAGGACGTGGTCCGCCTCGGCAACACCCGCTGGGTGATCGCTTCCGGCCTCGACGGCCCGCTCAATGGCGGTGCGCCGGCGCGCGGCCACCTCTATCTGGTCGACAGCCAGGCGAAGACGGCCATCGACTGGTTCCCCGGCAGGGCGCGCCCCGCGCAGGCCGACCACAGCCTGTTCCACGCTTGCCCGGGACCGGTCGACGCGGCCGCGTTCTCGGCGCATGGGCTGGCGCTGCGCGAGCGTTCCGCGGGGCGTTTCCGCCTGTATGTGACCGCGCATGGCGCGCGCGAGGCCATCGAGGTGTTCGACATCGACGCCACCGGCGCCGAGCCGGCCATTGCCTGGGCCGGCTGCGTGGTGCTGCCCGGGAAGGTGTCGGCCAACGGCGTGGCCATCCTGCCTGACTGGGGTTTCGTCACCACGCAGTTCGTCGATCGCAGCCTGCCGCTGCAGCAGTCATTCGGGCAGGTGATGGCCGGGCAGGTCAGCGGCGGACTGTACGAGTGGCATCCGGGCGGCAGGGTCGAGCCCATTGCTGGCACGGAGCTCTCCGGTCCCAACGGCATCGTGGTGTCGCCGGACGGCCGCACGCTGTTCGTGGCCGCCTATGGCACGCACGAGGTGGTGCGCTTCCGCCGCGAGGGTACGGGTGCGCCCGCGAAGGATGTGATCAGCCTCGGCATCACGCCGGACAACCTGCGCTGGAGCGCCGGCGGCAAGGTGCTGGCGGCCGGCGGCGTGCATGCGCCCGGCACCGCGCCGGGTGCGGCAGGCTGGGCGGTGGTCGAGATCGATCCGCAGAGCCTGGCCGTGCGCAAGGTGGCGGGCGGCCAGAAGCTCACCGGCATGCAGGGCGTCACCGCGGCCGTGGACGTGGGCCGCGAGATCTGGCTGGGCACCTTCAGCGGCGACCGCATCGGTTACGTGACCCTGCCCTGAGCCGCGCGCAGTGCGGCGCGCGGGTCACGCGCCGGGCTTCCCGGTCTTCGTGATGGCTACAGGATGGCCGCCGCGAAGTCGTGCCACCACTGGCTGGCGCCGATCCTCAGGCGCATGCCCGTCAGCAGCAGCAGGCAGGGCACCAGCGCGAAGAAATACGCCGGATGGATGCGCCGCCGGGTGACGAGGTCGTACACCGGGCCGGCGAAGACCAGCGCCAGGTACGTGTAGAGCTGCCGGTCCATCTCGCCGACCAGCAGCGGCGCGCGGCCGATGGCCGCGCCGAGCAGCCCGCCCACGGTGGCCATCATCATCAGCCGCTTGTGCGCGTCCGGCGAGCGGCGCCGGTAGCAGAGGCCGGCGATGAACAGCGGCGCGAACACGAACATGTCGAAGAACGGCACTGCCATCGCCTGGACGGGATCGGGCAGCGCGCCCAGCGGACCGCCGAATCCATTGCGCGTGGCATGGAAGGTGACCCAGAAGGCCATGAAGATCATGAAGAAGCCCAGCGCCGCGCCGAAGGTGCCGAGCTTCACGTGCAGCGCGCGCCTGCCGCGCGCGATCAGCACGTTCTGCGCCACGAAGAACGCCATCCACAGCGTGAACACCACGCCGTGGAAATGGTAGATGGGCTCCAGCGGCCGCGCGCCGGGATTGGCCATGGCGAGGAAGAAACTCGGTGCGAAGCCCAGGAAGACGACCAGCGTGGCGATGACGGCCATTGCCGTGAAGAACGCGCGGTCTCGAGCCATCGGATGAACGGCCGACATGGGAACCCCGCCTCGTCCCGGATCTTCAGGTCCGGTTCTGCGGCCGACTGTACTCCCGGCCGCGGGTGATAGCCAAACAGCAGGGGTCGATTGGCGCATACTGCGGCGAAAACCAAAGGGGGGTGTGATGCGCGAGTTCGACGAGCGGCAGATCACGGCGGCGGTGCTGGCGCGCATGGACCAGTGCCAGGATGTGCGCTTCCGCGAGGTGATGGGCGCGCTGGTGCGGCACCTGCACGACTTCGTGCGCGAGGTGAGGCTGACCGAGGAGGAATGGATGGCCGCGATCCAGTTCCTCACCGACACCGGCAAGGCCTGCACCGACAGGCGCCAGGAGTTCATCCTGCTGTCCGACACCCTGGGTGTGTCCATCCTGGTGATCACGCTGAACCACCCGGCCACCGGCGGCACCACCGATTCCACGGTGCTGGGGCCGTATTACTGGGAGGGCGCGCCGGAACTTCCCAACGGCGCCAACCTGGCCGAGGGCGTGAAGGGCGAACCGGCCTTCTACTCGGGCCGCGTGCTCAGCAGCGACGGCACGCCCATCGCCGGCGCACTGCTCGACGTCTGGTCCGGCGATGGCGAGGGCACCTACGACATGCAGATGGAGGGTGACGTGGGAATGAAGGCCCGCGGCCGCATCCGCACGGATGCCGAGGGCCGCTACAGCTTCCGCTCCATCAAGCCCACGTCCTATCCGGTGCCCACCGACGGGCCGGTGGGGCGCATGCTGCGCAGGATGGGACGCCATCCCATGCGTCCCGGGCACATCCACATGATCGTCTCGGCCGCGGGGCACCATGCCGTGACCACGCACCTGTTCGCGGCCGGCAGCGAATACCTGGACTCGGACGCGGTGTTCGGCGTGAAGGAATCGCTGGTCACCGCCTTCCACCGCCACCCGCCCGGCGTCGCGCCGGATGGCTCGCGGCTCGACGTGCCGTACTACACGGTGGACTACGATTTCAGGCTGCGGCGCGCGTAGCCGCCTGGACGGGGATGCGGGTGCAGGCGGCGGCCGGGCACCCGCGGCCGGCGCGCCTACTGCGCGTCGAGGTGACTCTCGAAGAAGGGCAGCACCTTCCCGATGAAGCGCGCACCCACCCTGTTGCCGTGGTTGCCCTCGTAGATCTCGTACTGGTGCGCCACGCCCAGGCGGGTGAGTGCCTCGGAGAAGCGGGTATTGCCGGCGAGCAGGCCATCCTGGTCACCCACGTCCAGCATGATGCCGCGGTAGCTCTTCAGCTCGGGCACGTACTGGTCCACGAACACCAGCGGTGAGTTGGCCGCCCAGCGCTCGGCTGCCAGCGGCACCGGCTTGCCGTCGGCATCGAAGGGCAGGTCGATGAAGTAGGGCGGCCTCTGCGGGTTCGGCGCCCAGGCTGCGGCCTGCGCCAGCGCGCCATTGGCCATGCTGCGCGGCTCGGGCCTGATCCCGGCCTTCAGCCGCTCGTGCTGGGCCTTCGAGGTCTCCTCGTTGGGCGGGGTGCGCAGGTCCACCGCCGAGCTCATCGCGTACAGCGCGCCGAACACCTCCGGATGCTTCATGCCGATGCGCAGCGTGCCGTAGCCGCCCATGGAGTGGCCGGCCAGCCCGCGGCTCTCGCGCTTCGCCAGGGTGCGGTAGTGGCTGTCGATGTAGCCGACGAGGTCCTTCGCGATGAAGGACTCCCAGTCGCCGATGACGGGCGAGCTGGAGTAGAAGCTGCCGCCGAACAGCGTGAAGGCATCCGGCATCACCACGATGACCTCCCGCGCGCCGCCGGCGATGGCGGCATCCATCGAGGCAGGAATGCGCAGCACCTCGTTGGCATAGATCTCGGCGGTGACGGCGTAGCCGTGCAGGAAGTACACCACCGGGTAGCGCTTGTTGCTGCCGGCGTAGCCCGGAGGCAGGTACACGTGCACGTCGCGCGTGGCGTCGTTGCCCTGCAGGTTGCCGGCCAGTGCGGGGCCGTGCACCCGGATCTTCTCCAGCGTGCCGGCCGGCTGGCCCGCGGCTGCGGCCGGGGGGATGCCGGCAGTGGGCACAAGGCCGGGGGGCGAGAAGCGGCAAGGGATGTTCCGACCCGGGGCCCCCCGGGGCCCCGCGTTCG